>NZ_KQ970235.1:281944-312306 GCF_001579025.1 Streptococcus oralis | reverse complement strand
ATTTTTTTATTCCATCTCAAAAACATCACTCTCTTGTTTGTATGGTAGAACCAATGAAAGCAAGATTCCGACGATGGCTGGTACCAACCATGGGAGGGATGCCTTAGCAAAAGGCAAAGCATTGACAAGATTTGCTAGAAACTCAATCTTAAAGGAGCTTCCAAGAACACTTGCAACAGCGATTGCTGTGACAACTCCCATTGTTAGTTGCATACCCGGTTTTGATAGGGGTACAAACTTATTAACAATCACAATCATCACAATAGCAATAGTGATTGGATACAAGATTACCAATACTGGAATTGAGTACTTAATGATTGCATCCAAACCGAGGTTTGCAATAGCAAATCCAATCAAGGTAAAGGCTGTCGCATAAACCTTGTAGCTGATTTGTGGGAAGCGTTCATTAAAGAACTCAGCTGTAGACACAATCAAACCAACTGTTGTTGTGAAGCAGGTTACGGTAACCATAGCTGCAAGGAAGAGTTGAGCTGTTGAGCCAAAGATTTCTTGAGTCGCTTGTGACAAGATGTAAACACCTGGTGTTCCACCCTTCATCGCTTCAGCAGGTACTGGGAAATGATTTCCAAGGAAACCTAAACCGATATAAAGGGCGCTGAAGGCAAGGGCAACAACGATACCAACAACCCAAATGGTTGAAATGTATTCTTTCTTACTTGAAAATCCAAGTTGTTTCAAGGTTTGAACTGCGATTACACTAAAGGCAACTGAAGCAAGAGCGTCCAAAGTATTGTAACCTTCTAGGAAACCTGTACCAAAGGCAGAAGCTTGATAAGCAGCTGACGCAGCTTGAGGGCTTGTTCCACCATATTTGAAAGCACCTAGTACAACCAAGATAACAATCAAGATTGCAAAGACTGGTGTTAAAATACGGCCGATGCGGTCTAAGATTTTTGATGGATTAAGCGAAATCAAATAGGCTGCCGCAAAATACAGAATCGTAAAGACAATCAAACCAAGACCTTTATTTGCATCCGACAAAAGGGGGCTAATCCCTACTTCGTAAGCTGTTGTAGCTGTACGTGGGATTGCAAAGAATGGACCGATTGACAAGTAAAGAACTGAGAGGTAAAGAGTCGCAAACCAAGGCGCTATCTTTGTTGAAATCTCGTAGATATATCCTTTAGGATTTAGCGTTCCAATAATAAGAGTCAAAACAGCGATACCGACGCCTGAAAAGACAAAACCTGCGATGGCAGGAAGAAAATGTTCTCCAGATAGAGCACCTAGAGAAGGCGGAAAAATCAAGTTTCCCGCACCAAAAAATATTCCAAACAGGAGTAAACCTGTTAAGGCACCTTTTTTAGCCATGAAAATCTCCTTCATATTTATAAAATACTGACCTAGTATATCATGAATAGGAGTATGAAAAAAGCTTCACGAAGTAAATATTGAATGTTTTCAAGATTCTTAAAAATGAGAATTGTCTAAAAATAAAATCCCCTACCCGGTCCACGCCAAGTAGGAGAAATTCTTACGTCTAGAGTTCTTCAAAGGCAGTCATACCACCTTGAACATTGATAACCTCATAACCTTGTTCTGATAAGAATTGGCAAGCACGCGCTGATCTCATTCCAGCTTTACAAATAACATAGTGTAACTGATCCTTGTCCAGTTGATCATAAGTATCAGCTAATTGACTCAGAGGAAGATTCTGAGCACCTTCTAAATGAAGAGCTTCAAACTCATCCACTTCTCTCACGTCCAGCACAGAAAGTGAACTATTCTGGTAAAGCTGGTAAAAATCGTTAAAAGTAATTTCTTTCATTTTGTTTCTCCAAGAATCTTTTGAATTCTTTTTTTCAAATCTGGCACTACTTCTGACTCAAACCAAGGATTCTTAGCCATCCATATTTGATTTCGTGGTGAGGGGTGAACTAGTGGAAAATAGGTTGGCAAGTAGTTCTGGTAATGTTTTACCCGTTCTGTCACCTTGCCACTAACTTTCTCATGTAAATAATAGGCTTGGGCATACTGCCCAATCAAGAGAGTTAATTGGATATCGGGCAACTCTTGCAAGAGTTGCGGATGCCATTTTTCGGCAAAGCCTTTACGAGGTGGAAGGTCGCCTGACTTGCCATGTCCTGGAAAGTAAAAATCCATTGGCAGAACTGCAAAATAACCTGAATTGTAAAAGGTATCTTCATCCACGCCGAGCCAGTCTCGCAAGCGATCGCCGCTCTTATCCTTCCAATAAATTCCAGCTTCTTGTGTTTTAAGTCCAGGAGCCTGACCGACAATATTGATGCGAGCTGTCTTTGGCGCCGCAAAAAGTGGTTCGATTCCGCGTTCTGTATAGCTGGTATTCTGTGGATCCGCCATAATGGCTTGCTTGATTCTTTCGATTTGAGACATCTGTTTTCCCTCCAAAAAGAAGTCCAAGATTAAAATCTCAGACTTCTATCGTTTTATACTCTTCGAAAATCAAATTCAAACCACGTCAGCTTCACCTTGCCGTACTCAAGTACAGCCTGCGGCTAGCTTCCTAGTTTGCTTTTTGATTTTCATTGAGTATTATTTGATCAATTCATAGATAGCTTCAGCATAGATTGCTGCTGCTCGGAAGAGATCGTCCAAGGCGATAAATTCATTGGCTTGGTGCATGGTATCGATTGAGTCTGGGAACATAGCACCGTAGGCAACCCCACGTTCCAGCAAGCGACCAAAGGTACCTCCACCGATGACTTGCTCGTGACCTTTAAGACCAGTTTGTTTTTCATAGACATTCAACAAGGTTTGCACAAGTGGATCTTCCATTGGCACATAGTGAGGGGTGTGACCGTGTTCAGAAAGGCTAACAGAAGCAACTGGCAAGTTTTCAAGAACTGACTTGATTTGCTCTGGACTTGTTCCTTTTGGATAGCGGAAGTTAAGGGCAATCGTATTGTCAGCACTTGTTTCATCAAAGCGGAAGACACCAGCATTCATAGAAAGGGCACCCATCTTTTCATCTACATGAGCAACCTTGAGATTTGTACCCTCATGGTCGTTCAAGAGAATCTTACCAGCGATGTCGAGGTAGTCTTTTGCTGGTCCTGCAAAGTCAAACTGACTGAGGAAGAGGGCCAGGTAGGTCGCGCCATTGACACCTGAGGCAGGCATAGCACCATGGGCAGATTTACCAATGATGGTCACCTTGTACCGACCGTTCTCTTCTTGAATTTCTCCTCTGAGTTTGTGTTCTGCAACAAAGACATCTAATTTCCCTTGCAAGTCAGCCAGGTCGCCTGAAACAACTGCTGTTGCTGACTCAGGTACCATGTTTTCACGCAATCCACCTGTGAAACTGTGAAGACGAGCTGAACCAGTATTTTCACCTGCAAAGTGAAGGTATTCTGTGATGTTTCCTTTTTCACCATTGATGATAGGGAATTCAGCGTCAGGTGAGAAACCAAAGTCTGGTTTCGCAAGTCCTACATGTTCAAAGTAGTAGTCCATGTCTGCCCAGCCAGATTCTTCGTCTGTTCCCACGATAAAGCGAACTTTCTTAGAAGTTGGAAGGCCCAATTCTTTGATGATTTTCAAACCATAGTAACAAGCTGTTGTAGGACCCTTGTCATCTGAAGCTCCACGCGCATAAAGGCGACCATCTTTGATAGTTGGTGTGTAAGGATCTGTATCCCAACCGCTACCAGCTGGCACTACGTCCATGTGGGCAAAGATTCCGAGAACTTCTTCTCCTTCACCAAACTCAAAATGTCCTGCGTAGTTATCAACATTTTTAGTTGGATAGCCATCGCGGTCTGCGATTTCAAGGAATTTTTCCAAGGCTTTTACTGGCCCAGGTCCAAATGGATGCTGAGCGTCCGCCTTGCTGTCGTCACGTTCTGAGTTGATTTCCAAAAGGCTAAACAAGTCAGCCAAGAGGTCTTCTTTACGTTTTTCTACTTCTGCTGTAAAATCAATTGCTGTCATTTTTTCTTCTTTCTATCTTTTCTCGATGATTTCATCTACTGGTAAGCGGTAGCTTGGTTCCAATTTCTCATCTGTATAGCCCACTGTAATCAAGAGTTCTGGGCGGAAACGGTCTTCGATGTCCAAAACTTCGTTGGCTTTTGATTTGTCAAAACCAAGGATAATATTGGAACCGATCCCTTGGTCTGTCAAAGCCAGAACCAAGTTCATGGCAACCAAACCAGCATTAAAGGCCAAGTAGTCACTAATCTGTTGCTCATTGTATCGGGCAAACTCGGCAGGCAAATTTTTCATAAAGTATTGGAGTTGCTCTTCTGAGAAATTCTTTGCACCACCGACGCGGGCAATCTTACGAGCACGTTTGGCAAGGTCTGTATCGGTAAACAAGGCAATGGTTACAGGCGCTGATGATACCTGCTCAAAGTTCGAACCATAAGCTAATTTTGCCAGTTCAGCATTTTTCTCACGAACGACTACAAACTTCCATGGCTGGCTGTTGTGGGCACTTGGGGCCAAGGTTGCGATTTCGATAGCCGTACGCACATCTTTGGGATCTACTGGTTTATCAGTAAAATGCTTAGTCGCATGACGTTTTTTATTTAATTCAAGAAATTTCATAATCGATTTCCTTTTCTAATTCTACTGCATCCATTCTACCATATTTTGAAAGAGCTTGCAGAGATTTTTCATAGAAAGAAATTGGAACACGGATGAAGCCCTGGATTGAAACTTATCATTAAAACCAGTTTTTTCCCCATCCAGTTCCAACTAATTCTCAGTTGCTTAAAGAAACTAGTCTATCTTATATTCTGACTTTATAGCCTCCAAGAAATCTTTCACATCCTCCACATACCCATGCTTTTCAATTAAACTAGCTAAGAGTTCTAGATTGTGCCCCCGATAGTTGTCATCTCGACGTAGTTCTTCATACATTTCGATAAAAGGAAGCCCCTTGGACTTGGCCAATTCTAACTCCGCTTCATAATCATAAGAAACTTTTCGGAATAAAATGTTTACCAATTCTCCATCTTCCACTTCTATCACGGCATACTGGGCACGGTGATTTTTTAACGCCTCCCAATTAAAATAGGGCATGCCAATCGACCCTGGATTGATGATTTGTTGCCCTTGACTACCGTAACGAAGCAACTGCTTGTGAACATGACCATAGACTGCCACGTCAACTTCATCATCTAGGAGTTGGTCAAATTTCTCTGTATCATTCTCAACTAGCAAGTCACCACCATAGTTCTTATTTGGCAAATTATGAGAAAGAGAAAAACGCAGTCCGTCAACTTCTCTCTTTTCTAGCATAGGTAAGCTTCGTAGCCAGTCAATCGTTGCAGGATCCATTCGCTCCATCAAATACTGCGTCATACGCAAGAGCTGGACTTCCTGTGGGTCTTCCAAGCCATATTGCCCATCTAAAGCCTCAAGGACACAATCATCCCAATTGCCTCGAACACTTGCTGTGATAGGAAGTTCCTTTAACAGAGCGACCAAGTCATTTGCACCTGGACCAGGGAGGAAAATGTCTCCCATGAGCCAGTATTCACTGACTCCTTGTGCTTTAGCATCTGCAATCACTGCTTCTAAGGCAGTCACATTTCCATGAATATCTGATAAAATTGCGATTTTATGGTTCATCATAATCTCCTTTTGTTTGGTAGTCCACTCTTTCTTCCGCCACTTGAGCCAATTCCACTTCTTCCTGAGGGTTCAACTTTCTTTTCACATCTTCTGCGACTGCCCTTGGTACCCCAACTTCGACAATCTCATCCACACTGGCTTCCTTGATTTTGGTCAGAGACTTGAAATGCTTCATAAGATTTTGCTTGCGTTTAGGTCCTAGCCCTTCAATTCCATCCAGCTGTGAAGAAAAGGAATTTTTGGAGCGCAGTTGCCGGTGGAAAGTGATAGCAAAGCGGTGGACCTCATCTTGGATGCGTTGGAGGAGGAAAAATTCTTGAGAGTTTCGTGACAACTCCACCACTTCCAGCGGATCTCCAAAGAGCAGTTCATGGGTTTGGTGCTTGTCATTCTTTTGCAGACCTGCAATTGGAATATCCAAACCCAGCTCCTCTTGGATGACCTGCTTTGCGATATTGACTTGCCCTTGTCCCCCATCAATGACAATCAAATCAGGAGGAGTCAAACCGTCTCGTTGAACTCGACCATAACGTCTGCGAATGACCTCTCGCATGCTGGCATAATCGTCTGGTCCAACAACCGTTTTTATCTTGTACTTACGGTAATCCTTCTTACTTGGTTTGCCATTGACAAAAACCACCATAGCTGAAACAGGACTGGTTCCCATGATATTAGAGTTATCGAAGGACTCGATACGGACTGGGGTCGGGATTTGAAGCAAGCGTCCCAGATTTTCAATAGCTCCTTGGGTCTTTTCGACTGATTTTTCTAGCAGATTGAACTTCTGCTCCAGACTAACACGGGCATTCTTTATAGCTAAATTGACCAATTGTTTTTTCTCACCACGCTGAGGTTTGAGAATCTTGGTATCCACCAAGGCCTTGACAGCTTCTTCGTCAATATCCTGCGGAATCAATACTTCATTGGGAACCAGGTGGGATTTTTCTTGATAAAACTGCCCCACGTAGGTCAAGAAGTCCTCATCTGGATCATTGTAGTAGGGGAAGAGATTGACGTCCCGCTCAATGAGCTTGCCTTGACGAACAAAGAAAACCTGGACACACATCCAACCCTTGTCCACATAGTAGCCAAAGACATCCCGATTTTGGAGATCCTTTGCCATGACTCGTTGCTTGGTCCTAAGAGTCCCAATAGCCTGAATCAGGTCACGGTATTCCGCCGCACGTTCAAATTCCATAGTCTGAGCCGCCTTTGCCATCTTGCACTTGAGGTCATCGATGATTTTGTCATCCTGTCCTTTTAGGAAATCAGAAACCTCCTGAGCCATAGACTTGAAATAGGCCTCATCTTTTTTACAGATAGTATGGGCCATACACTGGCCGATATGGTAGTAAAAACAGACCTTAGACGGTGGATTAGTACATTTCCGAAAAGGAAAAATCCGGTCCAATAGTCTCTTGATTTCATTGGCTGCCCCCACATCTGGATAAGGGCCAAAATAAAGACCTCCGTCCTTTTTGACCTGACGGGTGATAATCAAGCGAGGATAACGCTCATTGGTGATTTTGATAAAGGGATAAGACTTGTCATCCTTGAGCATGATATTGTACTTAGGCTTATTTTCCTTGATGAGGTTGATTTCTAGGAGAAGTGCCTCAATATTGGACTCCGTGACAATAAACTCAAAATCCACAATCTCAGACACCAGAGCTTCCGTCTTGGTATCGTGACTTCCACGGAAATAGGAGCGCACACGGTTGCGCAGATTTTTAGCCTTTCCAACATAGATAATGGTGCCATTTTTATCCTTGTGAATGTAACAACCAGGGCTGATTGGCAGGAGCTCTAGTTTTGATTTGATCAAGTTATTCATAGTTCCATTATAGCAAAAAGGCCGTAACAGGACGAACAAAAAGCCCCACCAATCACTTGTTGGAGGAGCTTTGATTTCATTTCGGATTGCACTGACTTCATCTAGTCGCTACTGGTATAGAGTTTTTGAACAGCTGTCACATCCTGGGGCTGAATTCCATAGTAAGAACCTGCTGGCTGCATGACGGAAGTTTCGTTGGTATGATCCAAACCGATGGCATGCCCCAGCTCGTGCTCCGCCGTGTGCACGATTCGTTCATAAGAATAACCATAGTTTGGATTGGATAGATAATAGTGATTCAGGCGAACCGTTACAGATATAAATTGTTTGGTTAACAAATTGGTTTGACTCTCGGCTTGACCAGCTACAGCGGTCGATCCATCATTCATCTCACTTGCCACAATATCTGCCTGGCTAGGATCCGCAACCACCTCAAAGGTAAAGGCTCCCGTTTGATTCCAGTTTTTTATAGCTTCTGCATAGGCACCTTGGAAGGTCTCATCCATTTGAGTCTCAATATAGATGCGAGCTGAGGCCTGAGCCCACTTTCCTTCTGCATGTTGGTGACTGTCTGTCTGAGACAAGACTTCCAGCGTTCCCGTCTCCTTCCACTGATTCCAGCCACCTTGACCAATCTTGCTCATTTTTTCAACCTGATTGACCGCAGAATGAAAATCACCAGACAGATACCAAACCACTCCAAAGGCAATGAGCAGTAGAATAACTACAGTCCAAACCAGACGCCAGAAGAAACGCCAAATTCCCAACAGAAATCGGAACAATAATCGAATAATCCAGAACATGACGTCCCACCTTTCATAAAAATAAGAACCTATCTTGAAATCACATTCTCCTTGATCAAGATAGATTCTCTATTTTACTGAAGAAAGCTGAAAGAAACCTAAAACTAAGATAAGCGTTCTTCCAAGACAAAGTCAATTGGTAGAGTAGCCAAAAAACGCTCCAATTGTTTTTCCCAGTAGTACCACTCGTGCTTACCTGGACTATGACTATAGGTCACCTCAAAACCAAGATTTTTGAGGTTTTTCACTGCGAGGTTATTGGCAGAGTAGAGATAGTCTTGCTCCCCACACCAAGCCCATAGTTTGGTCTTTTTATCGGATTTTGCAGCCATGCTTTCAAGCGAATGAGGACTAGATGTCCAGTCTTTAATCTCTCCAAAAACTCCTCTCCAGTAGGCAAGTGACCCCAGATCCTGACTTTCGGGAGAAAATTCTTGAAAACTAAGCGCACCAGAAAAACTAGCCGCATGAGAAAAACGATTTGTCGATAGAGCGAGTTTGAAGGAGCCGTAACCACCCATGGAGAGACCTGCTATGAAGGTCTTTTCTCGCTTGCTGGTCATATTGGGGAAGAAACGTTTCATGACCTGAGGTAACTCTTCTGCTAGAGCAGTATAGTAGTTATAGCCATACTGAGTATCTGTGTACCAGCCATTGCTAGTATTGGGCATGATAACAATGAGATTGGTCCCCCGCAACAATCGCTCGACATTGGTACGTTTGAGCCAGCTATTTTGATTTCCTGACATTCCATGCAAAAGATAAAGAACAGGAATATCTGTGCAATCTGGTTCAGTCACCCGACTAGCATCTGGATAGAGTACGGTAACGCCCCACTCCATATCCAAAACTTCTGAGTAATACTCAATATTCATAACTGCCATGGTTGTCTCCTTTTACTATTCTATAAGAAAAAGCCGAATTTCGACTTTTTCTGTAGGTATGCTGCTTATTATTTTGCTTCCATCACGACTGGCAAGATTGCTGGACGACGCTTGGTTTGATCAAAGAGGTACTTGGTCAGATTGTCACGAACCTTGCCTTTGAGATCTGCCCAATCAAAGTCGTCACCTTGAAGATACTCTTCTACCGTTTGGTTAATCAATTCTGAACTTTCACGGAGAATATCACGGCTCTTCTTGAGGTAAACAAATCCACGCGTATGAACACGGGCCTTGGCCACAATTTTTTTCTCACGACGGTTGACAGTAATTGCCACGATGAAAATACCGTCCTCTGACAAGACCTTACGGTCACGAAGGACCACATTTCCAACATCCCCGATGGCATTTCCGTCAATCAAGACATCACCTGCGGAAACTGCTCCAGCTGGGACAAAGTCTCCATGTTCATAAGACATGGTCGTTCCCTTTTTAGGGATGAAAATGCGTTCCGGCAACATCCCAACTGCCATGGCAGCCTTGGCATGCGCATCCAACTCACGGTACTCCCCTTGGATAGGGAAGAGGTAGTTTGGTTGCAGAAGATTGATCATCAATTGCAAATCACGCGCATTCCCGTGTCCGGATACTCGCAAGCTTTGGGTGATGAGTTTCACCACACCACCAGCTTGGTAGATCATATTTTCCACACGCGCCATGACAGCTTCTTTTGCGATAGATGGAGTCGTTACGATATAGACCAAGTCCCCATCTTTGATTTCCACATAGCGGTGGCGACCAATGGACATCTTACGAAGTCCATTGATAGGTTCACCCATACGGCCCGTCTCAAGGATAATCAACTCATGGTCTTCAAAACGAGACATTTCTTTTGGTTTAATCAAGAGACTTTCATTAGCTAGAGATAATTTTTTGAGACGAATCGCAGTGCGGACGATATTTTCAATATCAAATCCAGTCAAAACAACTCTGCGTCCTGTATCTGCTGCAGCATCAAAAACCTGCTGGATACGAGAAAGGTTGCTGGCAACTGCTGCAACGATGATACGACCTTCCCAGTCTGCAATGGTCTGGGTAATCTCCTCTCCAACTTCACTCTCACTTGCCACTTGGATATTGCTGTCTGCATTGGCTGAATCACTGAGAAGAGCCAAGACACCATCACGACCGATTTCTGCCAAACGAGCAAAATCCGTCGCATAGGATTCACTAGCTGTCTGGTCAAACTTGAAGTCGCCTGTGTAAACTATGCTACCTTCAGCTGTTTTCAGGACTACTCCCAAACTTTCTGGGATGGAGTGAGTTGTACGGAAGAAGGAAACCACAGTCCCTCCAAAATCAATCTCCGTATCTTCATCAATCACATGGAAGTCATTGAATTTCTTAACCGTATCATTTCCTTTGACAAAGAGTTTGGCCAACTCAATGGTCAACTCAGAACCAAACACAGGCACCTTAGCCTCTGCCAAAAGATAAGGCAGGGCACCAATAGCATCTGCATGTCCGTGGGTCAAAAAGACCCCTGCGATACGATCGCTATTTTCAAAAAGGTAGTCCATATTTGGAATGACGACATCAACACCTAGTTGTTCATTTTCAGGGTATTTAAGCCCAGCATCCAAAACAAAAATAGAACCATCGATTTCAGCGATGTACATATTTTTCCCATTTTCTCGTACACCACCTAGTGTTGTTAAACTAATATTACTCATTTTCCCTCCGAAACTTCATTTATCTTGATTATAGGGTGAATTCACCCTCTTATTCTAAAAGTTCTCAAACTTTCAGCCGAATCTTTTCCTACCATTATACCATTTTTTTGATTATTTTCAAAACGAAGATCGCTTTTTAACTAGAGATTAGTCACTACTGTGAATCGAATTCTTTTACTTTGACTTCTCTTTTGGAGGCTTCATCGAAGATAATGGAAGGATTGCACCATCAAAAATATGGATTTTCTGAATCAATTTGATTTCAGATACCTTTCTCGAATCCTAAATTTCTCTTTTAGTTCAAAAAAACTTGCTTTTACCTCTCGACTTGAAAACTATTTTCTACAAAGACATGGTTTATCTACATCCAAAAGAGAGAATTTCCTGTTCGCTACAGAATCTAAAATTTTTTCAGCAATTAACCATTAAGATGGAGCTTAACGATAGGAAATTTCTTCAAAAAGAAAAAAGACTTAGAAATTCTAAATCTTTTTATCATCTTTAGTTTGGATAGATATAAGTGACGTTACCTAAAAATTCATGTGGATTAAAGAAGCCACGATAATTCGCAATCTGCTTTTGACGTCTGTAGTTTGCTTCCAATACCTGGATAGAGTTTTCACTTTGAACATCTGTTACATAAGCAACGTGTCCATATTCACCACCATCCCAAACGGCGATTGCTCCTACTACTGGAACACTTCCTGTCTTATAGCCTTGAGCGCTCGCGTAGATTGCCCACGTGTTGGCATTTCCCCACCAGTTGCTGGCCCAAGGCGCCAATTCTTTCACACCCCATGTACACTGACCAACAGGATAAGAGTTTCCATAGTTTGTTGGAGTCTTTTCGACAACATCCTCTGTATCTGATACCACGTTCGCAGTGCTAGCTGGAGCACTGTAGGTTGAGCTAGCCTGAGCGGAACCACTCACTTCCAATACATCGCCTGGGTGGATAGTATCAAAGATGGTTTTTCCATTCAAAGCTGCCAACTCATGCGGATCCATGCCGTTTGCAGTTGCGATGGCATAAAATGAATCACCGTCTTGGACAACGTAAGAGTTCGCATGGACAGTTTGAGCCCCAACTGTAGCTAAAATAGCGGTAGAAGTCAAACCAATAGTCAGTTTCGTAACTGTTTTTTTCATAACTATAGTCCCCTTATATTTTCTTGATAAGAAAATCATACTTGATTTACATGTCAGTTAGTTTAGAGTTATATTTTAGTCATGTTACAAAAATTTATACTTTTACTACATAAGGTTTAAAAGCAGACATCGTATAAAGTGATAGAAGAGAATAAAAAATGAAGCATTTCCCTAATCTTTACATCAGTAAACCACTCAAAAGACCGTCTTATCAACCACTCCCACATCAAGCATTTATCCGTCAAAAAGAGACCAAAATAGGTCATCTCAGTCCCTTTCCATCTATAACTCCATTAAAAAGTCATATATTTCTTGCACTGTCCCCAGCGCCATCATTTCTTGATCTTTGACGGTTTGTTTAAGTTTTTGGTATATCTGACTTTCTCCAATCTCTCTCTTTGGCGCTTCTTTATTGACTGTCATGACACCATCTTTGATCGTTACAAAGCCCAGTTCCTCAAATACTTGAATCATCTTGACCAGCAAGATTTGTTGGATATTGAGATAAGCCGCCAGATCTTTCAGCTTGTAGCGAATATCAAACTCTGGGAACTGGTAAATAGTCTTGTACAATTTTGCAAACTGTTCTCTGGTCCCATAACCTGTTAGATAGTAGGCCTTGTCAATGTCGTTCTTGAAGTATACCGCAGAGAAATGTTGTTCCTGAAAAATTGTCTTCAGCAAGGTAATATCCTCAGGAATAGTTTTCACAACAACCGCTTCACTATTCGCTAGATCTGACACCTCTCCAGAGAAATCCAAGACTGGAACTCCCTCTGGCAAGACTGCATTCTTCCCACGAATGTTAAAGAGTTGAACACCTTCCACACGCGCATCCACCATCATCAACTGGAGGGCAGTTTGGCCATTCCATTGGTTGACAGATAAGGTGACTGCCAATTCTAGATTCTTGGTTTGAGAAAATTCTGTCGCCCATCTACCTTGTCCAAAGGCCACCACTTCAAAACTCGCCTCACCCTTGGAAATTTTTAGTTTGAGGTGGGCATTGCCTGCTCCCATGGTACGGGCACTTTCGACATTGAAATCCCTGATATAAAAAACAGGTTTCTGATTATCCATTCCAAAGGGTGCCAAGCGTTCAAAGCTTTTAACCGTTTCTAAGCTAAGAGTCTCCAAGTCCAACTCTTCATCTAGATTTAACTTATTCTTGCCACTAGCATCTGCACCTTTTTCACGGATATAGTCTTCCAAAACCTGAGATAAATCTGAAAGTTTCTCAACTTCCAGCGTCATTCCTGCTGCACCAGCATGACCGCCAAAGGCGATAAAGAGGTCGCGATGGGGATCCAAAGCTTCAAAAATATCAACCGCTTCCACACTACGAGCGCTACCCTTGGCACGGCCGTCTTCTATATTAAGAACGATGACTGTCTGCCCTAGTTCTTCCAGCAAGCGCCCAGCAACGATACCCAGAACGCCAGGATTCCAGCCTTCCTTGGCCAAGACCTGGACCTTCTTCTCAGGATTCACCATGGTCTTGGCTTCTTCATAGATAGATTGGACAATTTCCTTACGTTCTTCGTTTTTCTGATGAATCATGAGGGCAATCTTATGAGCTTCCTCGTCGTCAAATCCAGTCAGCAAATCAATGGCAGGATTGGGATCATCCAAACGCCCCAAAGCATTCAAACGCGGTGCAAGCTGAAAACCAACCGTTTCTTCTGTCACTTCATTAGCAGCAATCCCTGCCATGTCCAGCATTTCTTGTAGTCCAATGCGCTGGGTATGTCCCAACATTTCCAGACCATATTGAACCAAGATACGGTTTTCATCCGTCAAACTCACCATATCCGCAATGGTTCCGATAGCAACCAAATCAAGCAACTCCACTTGTACTTCTTCTAAAAGAGCGCAAGCCAGCTTGAAAGCCACTCCGCAACCAGCCAACTGTTTAAAAGGATAGTCTGCATCTGGATGCTCGGGATGAACAATCGCATAGGCATCTGGCAAGGTTTCCGGCATGGAATGATGGTCGGTCACAATGACATCCACCCCCATAGACTGGGCAAAATCAATGGCTTCGTGACCAGCAACTCCATTGTCCACCGTCACAATCAAGGAAATCCCCTCTTGATCGATAAAGTATTTATAAACACTGGAATTGGGACCATAGCCATCTGTAAAACGATTGGGCAGGTAAACACGGCACTCAGCCCCCAGCTGCTCCAAACTTTCCTTAATAATCGAAGCTGAGGTCATGCCATCCGCATCATAGTCTCCGTAAACGAGGATATTCTCCCCTTCTTCAATCGCCTGACGAATCCTTTTCACTGCCTTGTCCATATCATGGAGCAGATAAGGATCATGTAAGTCTTCCAAGGAAGGTTCTAAAAACTTCTTCAGACTTTTCTCATCCCGAATCCCTCTTTCAAATAATAACCGAGCCACCTCGGGACCCAGTCCAGCCTTCTTGGCTATCTTTGTAAAATCCGCATCTTCAACCTGCGGGGCAAACTGCCATTCATAAGTAGGAGTTATCAAAAAAACATCCACTCTTTCTAAGAATTCTATCGCTTCATTATAACACGATTTGGGTATTTTCTCTATCTTGATTACTTTTTACTGCAATTTTACTAATTTTTTTCTGATTTAATTTGACAAGAACATTCTTTTGTTGTAGAATCATGTTATAAAATCTAACACAAAGGAGATTCCTTATGGCACTAGTCGAATTTAAACACGTCGAAAAATATTACAGAGACTATCACGCACTCCGCGACATCAATCTCCGTTTTGAAAAAGGACAAGTCGTTGTCCTGCTTGGACCTTCCGGATCTGGTAAGTCTACTCTTATCCGTACGATTAATGGTTTGGAGGCTGTTGACAAAGGAAGTCTCCTAGTCAATGGACACCAAGTAGCAGGTGCCAGTCAGAAAGATTTAGTTCCTCTTCGTAAGGAAGTCGGCATGGTTTTTCAACATTTTAACCTTTATCCACACAAAACAGTGTTAGAAAATGTGACACTTGCACCCATTAAAGTTCTAGGAATTGATAAAAAGAAGCTGAAAAAACAGCCAAAAAATATCTGGAATTTGTAAATATGTGGGACAAGAAAGATTCCTATCCAGCTATGCTATCTGGTGGACAAAAACAGCGGATCGCCATCGCTCGTGGTCTTGCCATGCATCCGGAACTCCTCCTCTTTGATGAGCCAACATCTGCTCTTGATCCTGAGACCATTGGAGATGTTCTAGCAGTTATGCAAAAACTGGCGCATGACGGGATGAATATGATCATCGTTACCCACGAAATGGGCTTTGCTCGAGAGGTTGCGGACCGCATCATCTTTATGGCAGACGGAGAAGTTTTGGTGGATACGACAGATGTCGATGACTTTTTTGACAACCCAAGCGAACCTCGTGCCCAACAATTCCTCAGCAAAATTATCAACCACGAAAGTGACAAAGTCAAATAAGGAGGCGCCTATGAAAAAGAAATTCTTTTTATCCGCATTATTGATTAGCCTTTTCAGCCTTGCTGCTGCCAAACCAGTTCAGGCTGATACCAGCGTCGCAGACATTCAAAAAAGAGGCGAACTAGTTGTCGGTGTCAAGCAAGACGTTCCTAATTTTGGCTACAAGGATCCCAAGACAGGGACCTATTCTGGTATCGAAACGGACCTTGCCAAGATGATTGCAGACGAACTCAAGGTCAAGATTCGCTACGTTCCTGTTACGGCTCAAACCCGCGGACCACTCCTAGACAATGAACAGGTCGACATGGATATCGCAACCTTCACTATCACAGACGAGCGTAAAAAATTATACAACTTCACCAGTCCCTACTATACGGACGCTTCTGGTTTTTTGGTCAATAAATCCGCCAACATCAAAAGCATTGAGGACCTAAACGGTAAAACCATAGGAGTTGCCCAAGGCTCCATCACCCAGCGCTTGATTACTGAACTGGGTAAAAAGAAAGGTCTAACCTTTAAATTCGTCGAACTTGGTTCCTATCCAGAATTGATTACTTCCCTTCACGCTCACCGTATTGATGCCTTTTCCGTGGACCGCTCTATCCTGTCTGGCTACATCAGCAAACGCACAGAACTACTAGATGATAGTTTCAAGCCATCTGACTACGGTATCGTCACCAAGAAATCAAACACGGAGCTAAACGACTATCTTGATACCTTGGTCACTAAATGGAGCAAGGATGGTAGTTTGCAGAAACTCTATGACCGTTACAAGCTCAAACCATCTAGCCATACTGCAGATTAAGGAGGACACCCCATGACAGATTTATCATCTTGGACAGCCTATTTTCAGGATTTTGGACAATTTTTCAATGGTTTCCTCTTCACCCTTGCCCTAGCGGTTGGATCCTTTATCCTCGCCATGGTTTTGGGCATCTTCTTTGGAGCCCTATCAACTAGCAAACATCAAATTCTAAGGATTTTGGCTCGTATCTTTGTCGAATTTTACCAAAACACTCCCCTCTTGGTGCAGTTTGTCATCGTCTTCTATGGTTTGCCTCTTATCAGTGACCATACCATCATGATTCCCATTTATTGGACAGCTGTACTTTGTGTGGGACTCTATCACGGTGCCTATATTGCGGAGGTTATTCGTTCAGGGATTCAGTCTATTCCTAGCGGTCAGATGGAGGCCGCCCTGTCGCAAGGTTTTACCTATATCAGTGCCATGCGCTTGATTATCTTACCTCAGGCCTTCCGTATCATTCTCCCTCCATTGACCAATCAAATTGTTAACCTCATCAAGAACACCTCTACCGTAGCTATCATCTCTGGAGTAGACTTGATGTTTGTGACTAAGTCTTGGTCGGCTCTCAACGGAAACTATATCCCAGCCTTTTTAGGTGCTGCTCTTCTCTACTTTGCCCTATGCTTCCCTGTTGCCCAGTTTGGTCGCAAGATGGAGCAAGCCAACAAAAAAGCCTATTCACTTTAGGAGGTTACTATGGAATCTATTTTAGAAGTTTTGACCCCAGATAACCTAATCTTTATCTTTAAAGGATTTGGCTTAACCCTCTACATTTCTCTGATTGCTATCGTCCTCTCGACCCTTATCGGAACAGTACTAGCCGTCATGAGAAATGGGAAAAATCCTGTCTTACGGATCATCTCCAGCATTTATATCGAGTTTGTACGTAACGTTCCCAACCTCCTCTGGATTTTCACCATCTTTTTGGTGTTTAGGATGAAGTCCACACCAGCTGGTATTACAGCCTTTACCCTCTTTACCTCAGCAGCCTTGGCTGAGATTATCCGAGGCGGCCTCAATGCCGTGGACAAGGGACAATACGAAGCAGGAATGTCACAAGGATTCACTTCAGCCCAAATCCTCTACCATATCATTCTCCCACAAGCGATCCGTAAAATGCTGCCAGCTATCATTTCTCAGTTTGTAACTGTGATCAAGGATACCAGCCTTCTCTACTCTGTTATCGCCCTACAAGAACTCTTTGGCGCCAGCCAAATTCTCATGGGACGCTATTTCGAACCAGAGCAGGTCTTCAGTCTTTATATCCTGATTGCCTTGATTTACTTTATCTTTAACTTTGCCATTTCTAGCCTGTCTCATAAGCTAGCAAAACATTGGCAACAAGCCGCAGAATAAAAACGAAATGTGAACTCAAAACAAGGGTTCACATTTTTTTCTATAGATGGAAAAGAGTAACTCAATGCTATGCAAACGTTTTACTTTTTGGTAAAATGACTTTAAAACCATAAAGCAAGGAGAAAAATCATGATCCACGAACTTTGCAAAGAATTCTCTCAACTGGAACAAGTAGAAGCTATCGCTCTTGGTGGCTCTCGTGCAGGACAAAACTATGATCAAAATTCTGACTATGACGTTTATGTCTATCTCAACTCTTCTATTGATGAGGCGACTCGCCTCAAAATTTTGAGCAAATACTGCTCCTATATGGAAATTGGAAACCAGTTTTGGGAGTTAGAGGACGACTGTGTACTAAACAACGGTATCGAAATCGAGTTGATTTATCGTTCGCTGGAGTCGTTTGAACAGGAATTGAACTCAACCGTTTTTCAGCATCAAGCCCAAAACTCTTATACAACCTGTATGTGGCACAATCTACTCCACAGCAAGATTCTATACGACCCGAATGGACACTATGCTTCTCTCCAAAAGACTTACCAGATTCCCTATCCACAGGAACTCAAAAAGCATATCATTGAAAGGCAACTCCTTTTGCTAGAACAAGCCATGCCTGCCTTCTCTCACCAAATAGAAAAAGCTATCAAACGCCAAGATCTTCTCAGTATGAATCATCGTACGAGTGAGTTTTTTGCTTCCTACTTTGACTTGTTATTTGCGCTCAATGAGCAAACCCATCCTGGTGAAAAACGAATGTTGGAGTACGCAAAGACCAATTGTACTCTCCTCCCTAAACAATTTGAAGAAACTATTCGCAAGTATTTCCAGCTACTCTATCAACCACAACAAGGAGAACAAGCGATCGTAACCTTGCAAACTATCCTGAAGGAACTAAAAGCCATTTTGCCATAGACCAAAAAGAAAATGTGAACCTCTGTTGCTGTTCACATTTTTATTTGTTGTTGACTGTAAAATTCTAGTCTACTCATATTCAGTTGCCTATTTTTGACTCTCTCTGAAAATCTGCAACTAGGTTAGAAATTGTTCAATTGATTGACGAGCAATTATGAAACCGTTCCAAAAACCGTACTCACAATCACTTACCCTGCTCTTTCATTACTAGTGACAATTTTTCCCTTAGGGTTACTACAAGATTTTTTAGAGATTCTAACAAGAATTACAATATGAATTTTACATATTACCATAGAACACCTCTATAGGAGAAAATCAGAGCTAAAATTAATAAAATATAGAAGGCGAGAAAAAGCCATCTCATCTTCACACATAGAGCAATGTATTCTCTGATAAAGGCCGATGGGATATAGTAGGCGGCTGTACGGCAACCAAGACCATCTCCCTTCATCCCAATACGGCGAGCATAGGTACTGGTACGAAAAACATGGTAATCATTGGTCACAAAGAGAAAACGTGGACTGGCCACCAGCTTCTCTCCCATTTCTTTTGAGAAGAGAAGATTCTCATAGGTCGTCGTTGAGTCTTCCTCTAGGAGAATCGCTTCTCTCGGAACATCCGTCTCTTCTAGCAAATAATTACAAATTGCCTGACCCTCGGAAATCTTCTCATCCCCACCTTGACCACCACTTGCGATGATTTTAACATTGGGATTGAGAGACTGGCGATAGGCTTCTACTGCCTTGTCAATGCGACTCTTCAGTAAGGGAGTGACTTTTTCTCCATTCAACAAGCCTGCTCCGTGAATGATGATAAAATCATAATATTTTTTCTTAGGAATAAAAAGATACAGGATAGAATAAAGCAGAAATCCTGCAAAGGCAAAACCAAAAATCAAATACGAATAAATCAAAAAGAAAAAGATAATATTCACTAGATGATTGGTGTAAAACAAGCCCTTGGTATCGCTCACTCGAATCGCCATGATTACAAAAAAGAATAGAATCACACACCCTAGCCCCAGAGACAAATAATTTGCCTTGGATTTTCCTTCTTTTCTCAACAATACAAATCCGTTATAAATCAGAAAAAAGCCACTTAGAAAAACTAAAAAAGGCAGCAGGAGAAAAATCCCTGCAAAGAAAATCATGTGCACTTCTTCCTGCCCAGCTTCATAAAAAAGATTGGCAATAGACAGGTAAGAAAAGAGCAGAGATAAAAGCAAGAGAGCTGGATTCCAGAGACTGCGATTGTCCCTAAAAAATGAAATCAAAAAAAGTAGGACGAAAAATCCTGTAATAAAGTACATAGTCTCCTCCTTTAATGACTACATTGTACCATAATTATGGCAATAGAAAAAGAGGAGCCTAGTCCTCTTACTTAGACAGTTTATCCTGAGCATCGGCTACAACCTGAGCCAGACTCGTCTGACGAAGTTGGTTTTCCATCGCTGCTTGAACATCGAACAGCTTTTGGTCCAAGACTGCATGGATATTCGCACCAATTGGGCAATTAGGATTTGGATTGTCATGGAAACTAAAGAGCTTACCAGATTTTCCTAAACACTCCACAGCTTGGTAGACATCCAACAATTTGATCTCTTTAAGGTCTTTTATTATCTCAGTTCCTCCCGTACCACGAGCAACTGAAATCAATCCAGCTTTTTTAAGTTGTGATAAAGTCTTACGGATAATGACTGGATTGACTCCGACACTGGCCGCAAGAAAATCACTGGTTACCTTGCTGTCTGTATCCTGCATTGCAATAATAATCATCATATGAGTCGCAATTGTAAATCGGCTTGAAATTTGCATCTTCTTCTCCTTTCACTGATATTTTATTCATCTTTTCCCGTATAAACATTATACCTTTTTTGCTTATCCTGTCAAATATTAACGAATGATTACCTTCTCCATGCAAAAAGTCCTGTATCCCTCTTGGTACCCAGAACAGCGGAGGACATACAAAGACTTATTTTTTTATGCAATTTTACGGACAATCCCTTTTGTTTTATGACTTGACCAAACCGAGCTGATAGACACCCCAGCACCAACTAAGGTAAACACAGCTAACATAGCTAGATTATAAAAATAGTTATCTGGGAAATCACCGCTAAAGATTAATTGATTCACCACTCGGAAAGCAAAGGCAAACTCAACCCCTAGTTTGGCAACGACTTCCATCGCCAAATCAATTTGATTCACTAGAAAGACAGTAATCACCATCCAAATAGAGGAAATTACAATCCCCTTTCGAGATACCTTTCTTCCAAGGATTTCATATCCTTTAATGGTACAAATCCCCAGAACAATACCCGCTACCATAGCTACATAACCTAGGCGCGCGATAAATAGAGCAACTGCTCCACCAATCAAGGCTCCCAGCAAGGCACCGACTGCTCCAAGAAGAACATTTTCCTTCTGGTTTTGATAAGAATCCACCTCAATCTGAAGGTTGCTCTTCAGCAATTGATAGCTTTCCTCGTTGATAAGGAAAATTGAATCACCTAATTGATAGAGACCAACGGGGCCTTCCTGACCACTGTAGGCACAGACTTGGACGAAATGATGGGTTTCAAGGAAGGCAACGAGGTCTGTTATGAGCGTCTGTAACTTTTCAATTGTTTTTGATTTGCGCATGGCACCTTTTACGACAAAAGAAACAAGGTACTGGTTGATAGACAAGGTCGACAAGTTTGGAAGAGATTCACTCTTAAACTCATCCCAAACCAATTCATTTTCTTCTGAATCCGCAGGATTGCCATTTAAACTCACACTGACACAAAGTCGAAACTGATTTTTCACATCAGTTTCTTGCAGGAAAAGTAAATAACCTGACTGCGTGCCATAAATACTACGCGAATCTTCGTCAAATTGCAAGCCCAACTCCGAGGCAATAGCGTGTAACTCTTCTGGTTTCATTATCTGTCTCCTCTTATTTTGAATATCAATTAGTATGAGATTCAAATTAGTTATATTCCGTTATTCTAACATAAATTTGAGAAGCCGTCAATTCGTATCCAGTTCGACTTATCGGAAAACAACAGTCACTAGACTATCTGATTTCAAGCTAGAAGTCCTCTTAAAACCAATCTTTCTTGTCTCTTTCCATCCAGAGTTCAACATCCTGATCATAACCTTCTTGTTTACTAATCTGACCTAACAATTCGTGATTATGAGTATGGTGAATCCCATTTACCAAACTTTCATAGTAGACCTGAAAATAGGGGAGCTTCAAATCCTTAGCCAACTGCAATTCAGCTTCTACATCATAATCCACACGACGAAAATCAACATCAGACAAACCTGCCTCATCAAACTCTAAGATCATATACTGGGCACGCAGGTCCTTACGCAACTTCGTATCTAAAAAGAAAGGTTGTCCAATGGAACCTGGATTAAGAATCAACTGTCCGTCACTTCCGTAACGAAGAAACTGTTGGTGGATATGGCCATACACTGCGATAGAAGCATATGGCTCCGTCACCAATCTATCAAAATCTTCTTGTTTTCCCGTATGAATCAACTCCCTACCCCAGTTTTTATCAGGAAGATGGTGAGTGATTCCTACCGTTAAATCACCAAACTGACGATGAACTTGCATAGGTTGATCGTGGAGTTCTTCGATTTCTTTAGGGCTAATTTCTTCTAAGATGTACTGACTTTGGCGCAGGAGATAACGATGACTCGCTTTTGTAGGATCCAACTTACGATGTAGGCCTAGCCAGAGACTATTCTCCCAATTCCCCAGCACTCTTGCAGTGATGGGCAAGCTAGCTAAGAGATCCAAAATCCTTCTACGTCCTGTTCCAGGCATGAGAATATCTCCCAAAAGCCAGTACTCGTCTACCTCTGCCACTCTTGCATCAGCCAGAACAGCTTCCAGGGCTGTCGTATTTCCATGTATATCTGAAAGAACTGCTATTTTAGTCATTCTTTCTCCTCATTTCCTCTTACTTCTTCTGTTAGTATTATAGCAGAAATGCAATAAAATAGAGTCGTTTCTGCTCTCCTAGAAAACTTGAAAATCACTCCTTTCTTGCTATAATATAAATAAAGAGAACCTTCATTTATAGCAAGATACTCTTCAGTAGCACTCTTTTAACAAGGATTGGAGGACTATTGCCATGAAAAAATATCTTAAGTATATCCCATACTACCTTGTCATTTTCTTCTTTTACTGGCCCCTCTATGAGCTATTCTTACTACTCATCACTGACCCATATACACTGAAGGGACTGTACATTAACAACATCATCCTCTTTTCACCTTTGGCAACCTTCATCGTATCCCTTCTTTATAGCTACCGTTTCCATTTCTCACTTTGGTGGTTGCTGGGTATTGGACTGCTCTATTGCTTTACCATCATCACCTTTGGTGAGTTCATTCTTCTTTATCTCGTAGCCTATGAAATCTTCGCCCTACTTGGAATGGCTTCAGGTAGAGGTCTTAGTCATCTTATAAACAAGCAGAAAAGTAAAAAAATAGGATAAAAGCCTTGAAAATTCTCGCAATCATGCTATAATAATGCATAGAGACAAGTCACTTAGTCCCTTTCTACTAGAGAGTGCGTGGTTGCTGGAAACGCATAGAAAGCCTAAACTGATACTACTCTACTGACTTTTATGCAAACATAAAACGGTGGCTACGTTAAAGCCAATCAGAGGTGTCCCTCTTTTTTGAGGAACATGAATGAAGGTGGAACCACGTTGCGACGTCCTTTTAGGATGTCGTTTTTATTTTGTCAGAAGGAGGAAGAATGATGCTTTATATGATTGGCGGATCGCCTTGCAGTGGAAAGTCAACAATTGCCTCACTTCTTGCTAGACAGTATCAACTACTTCATATCAAACTGGATGATTTGGTAGAAGAGATGATGAGTCAAGCAAGTGCAGACTCACATCCAATTTGCCTTCTTAGGCAGGATAGAAATCCGGAACAAATCTGGATGAGAAATCCAGAAGAGATGGCAGATGAAGAATGGCGCTTTTATGAAGAGATTTTTCCATATGTAAAATCTTACTTGATAAAAAATCAAAACAGACCTCTCTTGGTGGAGGGAGCAGGACTTTTGCCTCACTTGGTAAAGGAGCTTGAATGTCAAGCATCATCCTATCTATGCTTGACTCCAACAGCTGATTTTCAAAAAAAGCATTATATACAGAGAGAATGGGTTCCTTATGTCTTAGAGGGTACAACCAACCCTGAGCAAGCTTTTGAAAACTGGATGCAACGAGACATTCTTTTTGCTCAAATGGTTCGTAAGGAAGCGGTGAGATTAGGCTATCCTAGCCTCATAACAGATGGCAGTCAATCAGAGAATCAGACTGCGGAAGAAGTTGCTCGGCTCTTAAAATTGTCCAAAAAAATAGAATAAATATTTAAGGAGAAAATCATGATTAAGATTACTTTCCCAGATGGCGCTGTTCGTGAATTCGAATCTGGCGTTACTACTTTTGAAATTGCCCAATCTATCAGCAATTCCCTAGCTAAAAAAGCCTTGGCTGGTAAATTCAACGGCAAACTCATCGACACGACTCGTGCTATCATTGAAGATGGAAGCATCGAAATCGTGACACCTGATCACGAAGATGCCCTTCCAATCTTGCGTCACTCAGCTGCTCACTTGTTTGCCCAAGCAGCTCGTCGCCTCTTCCCAGATATTCATTTGGGTGTAGGCCAGCTATTGAAGATGGCTTCTACTACGATACCGACAATCAGGCTGGTCAAATCTCCAACGAAGACCTTCCTCGTATCGAAGAAGAAATGCAAAAAATCGTTAAAGAAAACTTCCCATCAATCCGTGAAGAAGTGACGAAAGACGAGGCACGTGAAATCTTCAAGAACGACCCTTACAAGTTGGAATTGATTGAAGAACACTCAGAAGACGAGGGTGGTTTGACTATCTACCGTCAGGGTGAATACGTGGACCTTTGCCGTGGACCTCACGTTCCATCAACAGGCCGTATCCAAATCTTCCACCTTCTTCATGTAGCAGGTGCTTACTGGCGCGGAAATAGTGACAACGCGATGATGCAACGTATCTACGGTACAGCTTGGTTTGACAAGAAAGACTTGAAGAACTACCTCCAAATGCGTGAAGAAGCTAAAGAACGTGACCACCGTAAACTTGGTAAAGAACTGGACCTCTTCATGATTTCACAAGAAGTTGGACAAGGACTTCCATTCTGGTTGCCAAACGGTGCAACGATCCGTCGTGAATTGGAACGCTACATCGTCGACAAAGAGTTGGCTTCTGGCTACCAACACGTCTACACTCCACCACTTGCGTCTGTTGAACTTTACAAGACTTCTGGTCACTGGGATCACTACCAAGAGGACATGTTCCCAACTATGGACATGGGGGACGGTGAAGAGTTTGTCCTTCGTCCAATGAATTGCCCACACCACATCCAAGTTTTCAAACACCATGTTCATTCTTACCGTGAGTTGCCAATCCGTATCGCCGAAATCGGTATGATGCACCGCTACGAAAAATCTGGTGCCCTCACTGGTCTTCAACGTGTACGTGAAATGTCCCTCAACGACGGTCACCTCTTTGTTACTCCTGAACAAATCCAAGAAGAATTCCAACGTGCCCTTCAGTTGATTATCGATGTTTATGAAGACTTCAACTTGACTGAATACCGCTTCCGTCTCTCTCTTCGTGACCCTCAAGATACTCACAAGTACTTTGACAACGATGAGATGTGGGAAAATGCCCAAACTATGCTTCGTGCAGCTCTTGATGAAATGGGTGTTGACTACTTTGAAGCTGAGGGTGAAGCAGCCTTCTACGGACCAAAATTGGATATCCAGGTTAAAACTGCTCTCGGAAAAGAAGAAACCCTTTCAACTATCCAGCTTGACTTCTTGCTTCCAGAACGCTTCGACCTCAAATATATCGGAGCTGATGGTGAAGAGCACCGTCCAGTTATGATCCACCGTGGTGTTATTTCAACCATGGAACGCTTTACAGCTATCTTGATTGAGAACTACAAGGGTGCCTTCCCAACATGGCTTGCACCACACCAAGTAACCCTTATCCCCGTTTCTAACGAAAAACACGTAGACTACGCATGGGAAGTAGCTAAAAAACTCCGTGACCGTGGTGTCCGTGCTGATGTGGATGAACGCAACGAAAAAATGCAGTTCAAGATCCGTGCTTCACAAACCAGCAAGATTCCTTACCAATTGATCGTTGGGGACAAGGAAATGGAAGACGGAACTGTCAACGTTCGTCGCTATGGACAAAAAGAAACAAACACTGTGTCAGTAGATGAGTTTGTAGCAACTATCCTAGCTGATATCGCCAACAAATCTCGTGTTGAGAAATAAAAAACTAGCACAAAAGCCTCCAATCGGAGGCTTTTTCTCATTTATGTTTACTCAATAACGAGCTTCACTTCAGCGAATTTAATCCGTACGGTTGTTCCTTTTCCGACCTCAGACTCGATGCGAATCTGGTGGCCCAGTTCTTCAGAAATTTTCTTAGATAGATAGAGGCCAAGTCCAGATGACTGCTGGGTCAAACGCCCATTGTAGCCTGAAAAGCCACGTTCAAAGACTCGGAGCACATCGCTGTTTTTAATCCCGATTCCCGTATCCTTGATACAGAGCTCCTGACCTTCCATATAAATCTCTAGCCCACCTTCCTTGGTGTACTTGAGACTGTTTGAGAGGATTTGTTCAATGACGACCAACAGCCATTTCTTATCCGTCACGATGATTTTGTCAAGGTCATGGAGATTGAGCGTCAGTCCTTTTTGGATAAAGAAAAGGGCATACTTGCGAACCACTTCCTTCATCAGATCCTCCACTTGAACCTTTTCAAATACCAAGTCATCGTGGAAGCTCTCCAAACGAAGATACTGCAACACCAGATTGGTATAGGAGTCAATCTTAAAGATTTCCTGTTCCAGTTGCTGCTTGACCTCACGATCAGAGACTTCTGCCACTAAAAGTCGACTAGCCGCAATGGGGGTCTTGATCTGATGAACCCACAAGGTGTAGTAATCAAGCAAATCCGTCAGCTTGCTCTGAGCCTCAGACTTCTTTTGATACAATTCAGATTCACGCTCTTCGAGCTTTTCTACTAGCGCACATTCCAGAGGAGACTTAGGGTCTCTCTCAGCATAGAGTACTTCCTGACGGTAAACCTGAGCTTCTGCAAATATATCCCAAGCCAAAAATAAGAAGGTCACAAAACTACTGAGCAGAAAGAAATAAAGAAAATAAGTTCCTAGACTAGCAAATAAAAACTGAAAGAGAAGGACGAGAAAGCCTAATGAAAAAATATAGGTAAAAACGCGACTGCGAGAACGCAGATAGGCTAGAAAAAATGATTTCCAATCAAGCATGTTTCAGTCCGTATCCTATTCCTTTCTTGGTTTCAATAAAGCCTACTAAGCCTTGCTCCTCCAACTTTTTACGCAAGCGAGCAACGTTGACAGATAAGGTGTTATCATCGATGAAAAAGTCGCTATTCCAGAGTTCTCTCATCAAGTCATCACGCGCCACGATATTGCCAGCATGTTCAAACAAGACCCGCAAAATTTGAAATTCATTCTTGGTCAAACTCAGGACTTCCCCCTGATAGTGCAGGTCCATAGACTTGGTATTGAGGATCACACCCGCATACTCCAGAAGACTTTCATCCCGCCCAAATTCATAGGAACGGCGCAACAAACCCTGAACCTTGGCAAGGAGCACCTGCTGGTCAAAAGGTTTGGTCACAAAGTCATCTGCTCCCATATTGATCGCCATGACGATATCCATCGCCTGGTCTCTTGAAGACAGAAACATGATAGGTACCTTGGAAATTTTACGAATCTCCTGGCACCAGTGATAACCATTAAAGAGTGGCAAACCAATATCCATGAGGACCAAATGAGGTTCTGACTGAACAAAAAGGCTCAATACTTCCATAAAATCTTCTACCAAAACGACCTCAAAGCCCCACTCAGAGAGCATTTTCCCCACTTGTTGCCGAATAACTTGGTCATCTTCTACTAGTAAAATCTTGTGCATGCGCTCCTCCTTTGCTATTTTTCAAAGTATCAAAACCCTTCATATCAGATTTACGGATCAGTATCTCATACTGTTTAGCAGCCTATTTCCCAAATTCAGATCAGAAAACAGATGCTAAATAGAGAACATTCCCACTGATATCATACCTTATTTTTAATTATAGTTCCAGCCTTATCCTATATTTTCCTTCTTGTGCTCATTTAGTTAGCGTTTCTTTAACTTATTTAATAGATCTAGCCTTCTTATTGACAAGCTAGCCATGATTTGTTAGAATATGAATGAACAAATAAATTTATTCATTCATAAAACAAAGGAGGTTAAATCATATTGGACAAAAAACAATCTTTAAAGACAGCAGCCTATGAAGTTTTTTCGAAAAAAGGTTACAAGGCAACAGGAATTTCAGAAATCGCTCGGCAAGCTGGTGTTGCAGTTGGTTCTTTTTATAACTATTACGAGAGTAAAGAAGCCATTTTTCTAGACATCTATATAGATGAAAACAACCGTGTTCGTCAAGCTATGATCGAAGAATTGGATTGGGAAATTGATATGATTGATCTTATTAGTCAACTCTTTGCTCATTCCAGAACTCTTGTTTCTTCCAATAAAATCCTTGCAGAATGGTACAATCCTGCCATAGCCGATGACTTGCATAGCTACTATTCCTCGGAAGAAGGCAAAGTCGCAAATCCATTTCATCAGTTTCTAGTTAAAACTTTTACAAATCGTATGCAGGCTGAAGGGTACTCGCCAGAAAAGATTCAAGATATTTTACAGGTTTATAATCTGTTTTACTATATGGATATGCATATCACGGAAAAAGATTTTCCAGATATTGGCAAAACTGTTGAAATACTTGCAACCAACTTCATTAAAGGAGTTCTAAAATAAAGAATGGATTTCTTTATTTTTTGAAAAGATATGAATGAATTATTTTATAATTCATTCATAAAATTAAGAACAGGAGTCATAAAAAATGAAAAGAGGTAAAAAAATGTTTATTATCATTCTATCAATACTTGGAGCGCTATGTATTATAACTTGGGGTGCCATCGCTTATCTTGGACGAAGCCAGACATTATCGATAAAATCCATCGAAAACCCCAGCGGAGATCTATATTTAATTCATATCACAAAACCGAGTCATCAAATCTGGAAAGCTGGGGCTTATGCTAAGTTTACACTCCCTGATACCTCGTCTACTGCTAGAAAATATGAAGCTAAGGGAGAGCAAACCAGTCGATGGCTAACCATTGCCTCCACACCTGATGAAGATGAAATTCTCATTTTGACTCATAATAGTGGTAGCCACTTTAAGGAAACCTTGACACATTTACCAGCTGGCAGTAAGATTGATATGAGTTGGCTGGATTCCTCTTTGACTGTTAAAGATACGAATCAGCCACTAGTTTGCTTTGCATCTGATGTCGGCATTTCTGCTCTACGCCCCCTTATCAAAGAATGGGCTGGTAAAGCTCCAATTATTCTCAACCATTTTGACAAAGGAGTTACTATTTTCGATAATGAGATGAAAGAACTGGCTCAAAAAACACCGAATTTTACTTATAAAACTAGCGATGAACTTTCTCAAAGTCAAAAATTTTTAAAACGTGCTATTGATGAATACGGCAATCAAGCCAGCTATCTCATCACAGGTCAGCCTGATGATGTAAATGAGATGAAGAATTTTTTAAAGGAAAATGGGATTGATAGCAAAAACATACAAGTAAGCTCGTTTAGAAGTTTGAAATAGGAGCAATCTATCTTCTATGTATTTCAATCAAACCCTACTAGCGAATTCTATGTAAATGTGGTAGGATAAACATAGAGAAAGGAGCTTTTATGGCCAATATTTTTGACTACCTGAATGATGTAGCATACGATTCCTTTTATGATCACCCCGTGAATGAGTTAGACGTTCTTGCCTTGACCGAATTAACCTACCTTGCTTTTGATGATGTAGTTACCCAAGAACCACAGCGTCTCATAGATCTTGCATCTCAAATCCCTAGAGAGATGACTATGCTGACCAATAAGAACCGTCTCCAGTTGTTAGATCAGCTCGCTCAACACAAACGCTTTAAAAATTGCAAGCTCTCAAACTTTATCAATGATATCGATGCTGAATTGCAAAAACAGTTTGCGGCTATGACTTATCGTATCAGTCTCGATACCTATTTGCTTGTTTTTCGTGGGACGGATGATAGTATCATCGGTTGGAAAGAAGATTTCCATATGACCTATATGAAAGAAATCCCAGCTCAAAAACACGCCCTCCAGTATTTACAGGACTTTTTTGCTCAACATCCTAATCAAAAGGTTATTCTAGCAGGACATTCAAAAGGGGGCAATCTAGCAGTCTATGCTGCCAGTCAACTTGATCCAAACTTACAGAAAAACATTGTCGCTGTCTACACTTTTGATCGCCCCTGGGCTTCACAAGGAACTAACCGAAACACCTGGCTATCAAAACATGATGAAAAGAACGAAAGTATTTATCCCACAAGGGTCTATCATCGGGATGATGCTGGAAATTCCGGATAAAAAAATCGTCGTTCGAAGCACCGCCTTAGGTGGCCTTGCTCAGCACGACACCTTTAGTTGGCAGGTTGAAGACAAACACTTTGTCCAACTAGACGAGACCAATAGTGACAGCCAGCAAGTCGATACTACCTTCAAGGAATGGGTTGAGACGGTCCCTGATACTGAACTGCAGCTCTACTTCGACCTCTTTTTTGGAATCATTCTCGATGCAGGTATCTCTTCTATCAACGACCTTTCTTCCTTCAAGGTCATTGAACACGTTCACCATCTCTTTGTCCAAGCCCAGTCCCT
>NZ_KQ970235.1:279256-280589 GCF_001579025.1 Streptococcus oralis | reverse complement strand
CCTTGTGACTGGTCTTAACCTTCTCATAAACGTGTTCTGTGTCACCGTTTGGAAGTTTCTTGGTCTCTACGAAGCGGTAGCCTGGAATATCTTTCTTAGGCTGTTCGCCGTCTTCGGTTGGATAACCTGGAATTTCATTGCCTTCCTTATCCTTGTGACTAGTCTTAACCTTCTCATAAACGTGGACCACATTGCCTTTTTCATCAACCTTAGTTTCAACAATTTTATATCCTGGAATATCTTTCTTAGGTTGCGAACCATCTTCACTTGGTGCTAGGATATTTCCTTTAGTATCAACAAATGAAGTATTCGGACGTACAGTAGGGATGTATTTAGCTGTAATTGGGGTTCCATTCTTATCAACACGTTTAACTGTTACTCCAGTTGCTCGACCTACAAATTCTGGCTCTGGTGTGAAAGTAACTTTTCCAGCTTCATCAATAGTATATGTACCCTCACCTGGTACCTTCTTCTCTGTTGTACCATCGTCAAAGGTCGGCTTAACTGTTTCATCAATTTCTATCGGAATTTCTTTACCATTGATTGTTACTTTTCCGCCTTCAAATGTTGGTGTTCCTGATTGAGGTTGTCCTTTCGGACCTTCTGATTCAGAATCTTTTGAAGTAGGTGTAACCGGGATAACAACTGGGGTATACTTAGCTGTAATTGGGGTTCCATTCTTATCAACACGCTTAACAGTCACACCTGTTGCTTGACCTGTAAATGTCTTCTCGGGAGTAAAGGTTACTTTTCCAGTTTCATCAATAGTATATGTACCTTCACCTGGAATTGTCTTCTCTTTTGTACCATCATCAAACGTTGGTTTGACTGTTTCATCAATTTCAACAGTTTTCTCAATACCATTAACTTTGACTTTTCCACCTTCAAATGTTGGTGTTCCTGTTTGAGTTGCACCCTGAACATCTGTTGTAATAACATCCGAACTTGTTGGAGTTGCTGGTTTAACAACTGGAGTGTATTTAGCTTTTACAGGAGTTCCATTCTCATCTACACGTTGAACTTCTACACCTGTTCCTTTTCCAGTAAATTGTGGTTCTGGCTTAAATTCTACCATACCATTATTTACAGTATAAGTTCCTTCGCCTGGAATGACAATTGGTTGATCTGTTGGTTTTCCTGTTTTTGGATCAATAAGTTCAAGACCTTTAGTTTCATCAATAGGAACAATTTTTTCCACTCCATTAACAGTAACCCTACCACCTAGGAATGTAGGCACTCCTTTTTGAGTTGCACCTTGAATGTCTTCTGTAACAGCATCAGTAGCTGTTGGAATTGCTGCCTTAACAACTGGAGTGTAGCTTGCTGTAACGGG
>NZ_KQ970235.1:276554-278995 GCF_001579025.1 Streptococcus oralis | reverse complement strand
TGACCTGTAAAGGTTTTTTCAGGAACAAAGGTTACTGTTCCGTCCGGTGCTACAGTATAAGTACCTTCACCCGGAATAGTGATAGAATCCACAACATTTCCAGTTTTAGAATCAATCAATTTAGCTGGAACAGTGTCATTCATCTCAACAGTAACTTCTTTTCCATTGACAACTGCAGTTCCACCTTGGAATTCTGGTTTTCCAGTTTGAGTTGCACCTTGAACATCTTCAGAAGTCGCAGGAACTCCAATAGGATTTACTGGGATAATTTGTGGCGTGTAAGTTGTCGTCACTTTAGTTCCATTTTCATCTTCTGCTTGCACAGTTGCTGGAGTAACCTTACCAGAATACAATTTATCCGTTGGACTAAAGGTTACCTTTCCAGTTGTTGGATCAATAGAGAATGTACCAATTTCAGTAGTCCCATCTTCAGCATAAGCTGGAGTTGTCTGACCTGCAGGAACTTCATTTCCTTCTTTATTAAGAAGTTTTACTGAACCTTGTTTAATTGGTGCAATTGCATCACCTTGAACAAATGTAGGAGTGCCTGTTTGTGTTGCTCCTTGAATATTTTCAGAAGTTGCTGGAGTTGCTGTTGGTGTAACTGGCGTAATCAATGGTGTGTAAGTTGTTTCAACCGAAATACCATTTTTATCTTTAGCCTGTACACGCACAGGTTGAACTTCACCACTATAAGTCTTATCAGTTGGGGTAAAGACTGCAACGGCTTGTTCACCAACTGTTTTCAGAGTATATGTACCAATAACATTTCCACTAGGGTCTTTAGCTGGAACAGATGTTGCTGGAGTTCCGGTTTCATCTAAAAGAGTGAAAGTAGCTGGGTCAATATCTACAGTCACCTGTTTACCATCCAGTGTAGTCGTACCACCATTGAATGTTACAGTACTTTCTTGAGTTGCTCCTTGGACATCAACTGACTTAGCAGGTTCTGCTGTTGGAGTAACACCTACAATATGTGGAGTATAAGTTGTCTTAACTTTTGTACCATTCTCATCTTCAGCCTGAACTGTTGCAGGTTGGACTTTACCTTTGTAAGTCTTATCGGTTGGACTGAATGTTACAGTATTTGAAGTTGGGTCAATTGTATATTCCCCTACTTTGTTACCATTCTCATCCAAAGCATCTACTGAAGCTCCAGGTGCTACCGGAGTACCATTCTTATCAAGAAGAACAGCTGAGTTCGGCTTGATTGGAGCAACAGAGTGTCCTTCTTTGAATGCTACCGTTCCTGTTTGAGTAGCGCCTTGGATACCAGTTGATTCTGCAGGAGTTGCTGTTGGAGTAACTGGTGTAACAGTTGGAGTATATGTTGCTGTCGCTGTAGCGGTAATAGGTTGTCCATCTTTATCTTGACCAAGAGTTGCTGTTAATGATACAGTCACTGGGGTTGCTGTACCTGTGAATGTTTTCAACGGAACAAATGTCACAACACCAGTTTCATTATTAATTGTGTATGTTCCTTGACCATCAATTGTTACTTGGTCAACTAACTTACCAGTGGTAGGATCTACCAACTTAACAGGTGAAGTAGCACTTGGTGCCACAGGTGAGCCATCACCAACAGATGTAAAGGTTGGAGTACCTGTTTGAGTCGCTCCTTGAACATCTGTGGATGTTACATTATGACCTTCAATCGTGTCTGTTACTGTGATGTGGTAAGTTGTTGTAGCTGTTGATGAGCCAGCCCCATGATCCACACCAGATTCAGTTCCACCTATTGTAGCATCTGTTGTGTAATTGCCATTACTATCAATAACATCAACTGTTACTGTATAGACTCCCACTTCACTCAGTGTATAACCACTAGCAAGATTATAGTTGTTTGCATCTTGTTTAGTGTCATAAACCTTCTGAACTCCTGAAGGAGATGTTACTGTAATACGAGTAATGTAAGTTGTTTTTCCGTACTTAGTATCTTCTGCATCAGAGATTGTCACTGCAGCTTTTGCTTCATTACGGAGATCTACCGCAGTTCCTTTAGTAGAAGTATAATCTTGTGAGCTTGCAGTTGGTTTCGTATTGACAACAGTCGCAACATCTGAGTTAGTTGCGATTGTTCCTCTAATGATTCCACCAAAACCTGATTTAGTATGAACTTCCCATGAATCATCACCCAACTTTTTAGCAGTAACTTCTGTTCCATCTGATGATGTCCATGTGTTTGAATGTTTGTCAAAAGTAATAGTTACTGACATACCATCGCCAGCTTGGTTAGTATTTTGAGAAACATATTCCGTCATTGGACGATCAGGAGTAGTTACACTTGTTACATTTCCATCTTTATCAAGTTGACGAGTATATTCGTAAATGAAGAATTTCATACCGCCATCTAGTTTCGCTTCAGTGTATACTTGGCGTTTCGTCCAAGTTGTAGTCCCATCTCCATTTGCTGTTTTCACTTCGGAATAGTCAGCAGGAAG
>NZ_KQ970235.1:231491-276339 GCF_001579025.1 Streptococcus oralis | reverse complement strand
CATCAGTTCCATTCAATTCAACTCGCTCACGTAAGAAAGTTCCCTTAACATTTTCAGCTGATGCTTCTACTTTGATATTATCAACACCAACTTTTGCAGTTGCTTCTGACGTGACTGGAATATTAAAGACGGTATTTGAATCTACAGCACCTAGTTCTTGATTTTCAGTAACCGCTGTATTGGTTGAACCACTATCTACAAGCCATTTACCATTAACGGCTTTCAAGTTTGTTACAGTTCCATCTGGCATTGTAACCTTAGCACTTGTAGCACCTTTCGAGATTTTAACAGGAACTGTTGTTGAATAGGTTTCAACGTTTTGAACTTCAACTTTAGGCTTAACAACTACAGTAATAGAACCGTGCGCCTCTTGACCTGACTGATTCCATGTCGTATTATTAGATAATTTATCATAATCTTTAGCAAATACTGAAACGGTATAGATACCTGCCTCTGTCACCTTACCTCCAATGACAGCATTACCCATGTTGGTTCCAGCAGCTTTTTGCTCTTCAGCAGTACTGTTTGTTACAGTATAGTTGGTACCAGGAATCAACACTTTAGAATCATCTAATTCTGCTCCTATAGTGTTGTAGCCTGAGACACCTGTGACTGCTTTAGAAGAATTTTGACGAACTTTAACTACTTTACCTTCAGCAGTTGTATAGTCATAGTTTCCTGCTGAATTGCCAGGTATCGCACTAGCTCCCGAAGAATCATGAAAACGAAGATTGATATTCGCATCATCACCAACAGTTCTATCATAACGAGCTGAATCTGACTGAATTGTAGGAGGTGTGCTATCTTGCCAACCTACCCAACCAGCACGTAGATTCTGAATTTGGAAGGTGACAGTCCGCCCATCTGTATTCGTTGCAGTAATATTGAATCGTAAGTCATACACTCCATTTTCAATACCAGCAACTACTTTACCTTGAATGGTATCTGTCGCCTCATCATAAGTAACACCTGGTACAAGGTTAGTTGGTGTTACAGAGGTAAGACTCCAACCAGCTTGCTTAGCTTTTTCTGTAACTGCAATACGATCTTTCAAACCTTTAATATAAACTCTGTCAACTCCTTGTTCATACCCATAGCCATAAATTTCTGTAGCTAGGTATTCATAACCACCGTTAGCAGAGTATATTGACGTCGCAGAGTTTGAAATTCTTGACCCATCCGCACGGAGTTTATTTCTCCAAAGTGGTGCTTCTTCAGCTAATTTTTTAGCAGCATCAGGGGTTAATGGATAGTCTACACGTCCTTTGTTGTTATGACCAGTTTTTCCACCCTGTTCTGTATGCATCCCATTTCCAGCATTGGTATCTTCACCAGTCCGTTGATTAGAATAGACTTCAATCTCTAACCCTGTAGCATCAGTACCCGTAATTAATTTAATTTCTTGTACTGGAATTGTATAGGTATCTTTACCAGTATGATTTGCAGCGTTTGTTTCCGATGCATGAGTTGTGTTAGAACCCTCTTCGGCATAGAAATCTTGAGCAGCCAAAGCGACTCCAAAGTTTCCATCTTTTCCGATTCCTGCTTTTTTTAGCTCATTATATACTGCAAGAATTGACTCGTTCAAACGTGACAATTGTTCATTGCCTTGTTTAGCTGTAACGCTATCCGTAGCTAACACTTTTTTAGCTTCCGCAATAACTTCTTTATTATTAGCTATCGCCTCCTCAATTGCCGCTTTGTTTTCAGCATCAAGTTTATTTTTCCGGACTGCTTCAGTTGCTAAAACATTGGTTACCTCAGCTTCAGAGGTAACTTGTTCTAAGACTTTTTTAGCTTCTTGGACTGGTTCGACAGTTTCTTTTGTTTCTTATACTTTTTCTGCTTTTTCTGTAGCAGTGGTCGCCACTGGTTTGACTGCTGTAGTTGCTGCTGTTTTCTCAACTTGTTTCCCAGCTTCGTCTGACTCAACTACAACTGTAATCAAAGCTTCAACTTTAGCATGCTCTGCATCGATATCAGCCTGTTTTGCAGTTTCGTTTGCAAGAACTGCCTTTGCCGCAGTCAATACTTCATTTGCAGTAGCTATCGCTGTTGCATCAGCTTTCTTTGCAGATGCAATCTTCGCTTCTAACTCAACTACTTTTTTAGTCAGAGCAGTCTTATCAACTTTTTTAGTCTCTACTACTTTTTCTGACGCCTTAGCTTCAGATTTCTCCGCCGTTATAGTTGACTCCGACTCCTTTGTTGCTACTGGTGTTGTCGTTGCCACTGTTGCATCTGCACCTTGTACTTCCGCTGCCGATACCGCACCATTACCTAGGAACATCATCAAACCGGTCGCAATTGCCACCGAGGCCGCTCCAAAACTATACTTTCGAATCCCATATCGAATGTATTTCTCCGTTCTAAACCCCTGTTGCTTACTCTTCATAAGATACACAACCCTCCTATTTTTATTATATCGATATTGAAATATAGAAAAAACGAAATTTCTTCCCTACTCAAAAAATGGTCTTTAAATTTCATTATTCTAAAAGGATTATATCCTCGTATTCAATATGCATATTCATACTAACACTTTTCCCTATCTTTTTCAACAACTTTTATAATTTTATTTAAAATAAAATTATAATATTCAAATTATTTGATTCATAAAACTCTATTAAAACCCTTTATTTACAACATGTAAACCATATCTTTTTTATTATATGAAAATTAATAAAATACTATTTAATGTATCAAGTCATTATATTTATATTTGGATGCACTTCGCAAATATTATTTTTTAACATATTTTATTTATAATTATAACTATAAAATCCAAGTGCATTCTCAATAAAAGAAACTGTATTTTTATCAGTTATTTCTTATTTATGCTATATTCTTATTACCATTCAACTAAAAATATAACAAGTCTTCTCACAGCAATTTCCTTCTTTTTTTAATATAAATCAACCAACCTTGAACACAAAAGAGGGACTTTCTTTTCACTTTATTTCTCTCTTCTATGCTATACTTAGTTTAGTACATTCTTTGAGATTGGAGCCAGTATGAAAATCCATAAAACAGTGAATCCCGTTGCCTATGAAAACACTTATTATCTAGAAGGGGACCAACACCTGATTGTGGTTGACCCAGGTAGCCATTGGGAGGCTATTCGCAAAACTATCGAGAAAATCAACAAACCAGTCTGTGCGATTCTCCTAACTCACACCCACTACGACCATATTATGAGTCTGGACTTGGTTCGCGAAACTTTTGGAAATCCTCCAGTTTATGTAGCAGAGAGCGAAGCTAGCTGGCTTTACACTCCAGTCGATAATCTCTCTGGTCTCCCTCGTCATGATGATATGGCAGATGTGGTCGCAAAACCAGCAGAGCACACCTTTGTCTTTCATGAAGAATACCAGCTTGAGGAATTTCGTTTTACAGTTCTACCAACCCCAGGGCACTCTATCGGCGGCGTTTCCCTCGTCTTTCCTGATGCTCATCTAGTCTTGACCGGAGATGCCCTATTCCGAGAAACCATCGGTCGGACAGACCTTCCTACAGGTAGCACGGAACAACTCCTCCATAGCATTCAGACGCAACTCTTCACTCTTCCTAACTACGATGTCTATCCTGGACACGGTCCAGCTTCGACTATCGCTCACGAAAAGACCTTTAATCCCTTTTTCTAGCAAACAAAAAACCAAGGATAATTTCCTTGGTTTTTTGTAACTTCTATTTCTATGTCAATATTTGCTCAGAAGAATCAATATTGACTAGAAAAATAATTTAAAACTAATTAGCTCGATTCAATTCTTTCCAGTCAATATTTGATAAATTAAGCTTTTCAGAAGAGATATCTAAAACTTGCTCTGCTTTCTCATTGCCACCGATTTGAATAGTTGCTTCTTTAATCTTCTGAACTCCGTTTTTATCGAACGAATATAGAGACAGGTTCATTTCTGGACGAGTTGACTGCCAGTCTGCATAAGAGACTTGACCATTTTCATAAATATCAAATCCTGAGCGAAAACCACCTGCAGAAGCTATATATGCTGTGTGAAGTAAGCTAGGTTTTTGATTTTCCAAATAATAAATGGCTGAAACAAATTTTTCATCACCAATAAGCAACTCGTCTTGACCATCCTTATTCAAATCAACAATTGCGTATTTCCAATCGGGTGCATTTTGATAACCCATTCGAGAGAAAACTAGGCCATATTCTTCTGAAGTAATCTTATCTTGTTTATTTTCCTTGTATAAATCTTCTCTATTACCTTGTTTTAAAAGGTCTGTAAAGTGATTATAGCGTTCAATCACTTCTTTATATAAATCTTGTCTAGTTTCTTTCTTATTTTCAGCAGTCGATTGCGATTCCTTGGTTGACGAGTCAGTAGTATTTTCAGCCTTTGCTTCTGTTGATACACTAGTCTTATCGTCTTTAGAGACAGATGATAGTGCAGATGAAGGTTCTGTATTGTTCCTATTTTTATTGAGACCACAAGATGCTAGAACTGAAATCGAAAAAATAGCTGATAGCATCATTAAAAATTTCTTCATGTTAACCTCGATAGCATTGTATTTTCAGATTGATAAACTTCAAAAATGAACCATTAATTCCAAGATGATACTTGGTTAGGGACTTACTTTACCAAATAATCACACGGTCCTCTGGTGAACGCCACATACCGTCGCCTTCTTTGACATCATAGGTCGTAAAGAAGTCGTCAAAGTTAGGCACTTGGACATTGACACGAAGTTTAGCTGGTGCGTGTACGTCGACGCTAGCCATGAGTTTCATCAACTCCGGACGGCCTTTCATACGCCAGATACGAGCAAAGTTGTGGAAGAATTCTTCAGCAGAGAAGTCTGCTTCTCTCTTGGCAGCTTCAAGGGCTGCGGCGATTCCCCCTAGGTCCGCTACATTTTCTGATACAGTTAGTTTCCCGTTAATCGTTGCGCCGTAAGATTCTTGCCCATCAAACTGGTCGATAACTTTCTGCGTTTTTTCTTTAAAGGCAGCATAGTCACTCTCTGTCCACCAATCCTTGAGGCTACCATTTTCATCAAAGGACGCACCATTTGTGTCAAAGGCATGAGAGATTTCATGGGCAATAACAGCACCAATACCACCGTAGTTGGCAGAGGACGACTGATGCAAATCATAGAATGGAGCCTGTAAAATAGCAGCTGGGAAGACAATCAAGTTCTTCTGAGGATTGTAGTAGGCATTAACCATGTGAGCAGGCATGCCCCACTCCTTGTAGTCAACCGGTTGGTTCCACTTGCTCCAGCTGTGCTTGATTTCCACACGCGCAAAGGCTAGGGCATTCTCAAAGAGACTGGCAGTTTCGTCCACTACCTTGTCCTTGTAGCGCTCCGGCAATTCCTCTGGATAACCGATATAAGGCTTGATGACATTGAGTTTGACAATGGCCTTATCACGCGTTTCAGGAGTGAGCCAGTCGTTCTTAGCCAAGCGTTCCTTATAAACATCAATCATGATCGCTACTTTTTTCTCTACGTCTGCCTTGGCTTCTGGGGAGAATTTTTCATGCGCATACCAGAGACCTAGAGCCTGCTTGAAAGGTCCTTGGGCCAAGTGATAAGCTGCCTTGACCTTGTCCTGAGCTTCTGGAACACCTGAAAGAGCACGACCATAGGCACCTGACAAGACACGAATCTCGTCTGTGAGATAGCTGGTTGAAAGATTGACTACGCCCAAAATCAAAGTCGCCTTAAGTAAAGGCCATGCTTCTTCACTATAGAATTGGTCTGCTGCTTGCCAGAAACGTTCCTCGTCTACGATAACCTTATCTGGAGTCTGTCCAATCACTGCTTGGAAGAAATCATTCAAAGGTAGGGCAGGGGCAAACTTTTTGAAATCTTCATAGGCATATGGATGGTAAAGTTTGGCATATTCTGAACTTTCTTCGTTTGAAAGAACCACTGCTGCGATACGACGGTCCAATTCCAATCTCTTCTCTAGTAAGTCTGCGATTTCCTCGTCTGAGAAATCGTAAGCTTTGAGAAGATTTGTAGTACTTTCCTTCCAAAGCGTCAAAAGTTCCTCACGCTGAGGATGGTCTTCAGCGTAGTAGGTTGTATCTGGCAAGATTGTTCCTGGTGCACTGGCCCAGAGAACATTGGTTCTGGCATCCATAAAGTCAGGTGATACACCAAATGGAAGGAAGTTTGGTTTACCTGCTAGTTCAAACTCTGCCAGTTTGCTGGTAAAATCTGCAAAGCTCTCCAAATCTTGGTATTCCTTGAGCAGAGGAAGGACAGGCTTGATTCCATCTGCATCCCTCTTGTCAAAATCACGTACCATACGATGGTACTTAACAAAGTTTGCGAGGATGGCATCCTCTGGAACATCCTCACCTGCCAACCACTTGTCCGTAGTCGCCAGCATCAACTCTTCAATTTCCTCGTCAAGGTCAATAAAACCACCTGTTCGAGATTTGTCAGCTGGAATGACAGCTGTTTTTTCCCATTCGCCATTGATTGCATCATAAAAATCGTCTTGATAACGTGTCATCTTGTTCTCGCTTTCATTTTTTCACTTATTCTTAGCTTAGCAAAAAACACTTGGGAATGCAATTAAAAATGGTTTCTCTTTTTTCTTCATTTTTCAGTTATTATTTTAAATTTTTCAAAAATTAACTTGACTTAATTTTTTTTTTAAGGTATATTAAAAGGCAGGAGGAAAATAACTGTATGATACGTATCGAGAACCTCAGTGTCTCCTACAAAGAAACGTTGGCACTAAAGGATATTTCACTAGTGCTCCAAGGACCAACTATTACCGGAATTATTGGTCCAAACGGTGCTGGAAAATCAACTTTATTAAAAAGTATGTTGGGAATTATCCCACACGAAGGTCAGGCCTTTCTCGATGACAAAGAAGTCAAGAAATCTTTACATCGAGTTGCCTATGTCGAGCAAAAAATCCATATCGACTACAATTTCCCTATCAAGGTCAAGGAATGCGTCTCGCTGGGACTCTATCCATCTATCCCGCTCTTCCACACTTTAAAGGCCAGCCACTGGAAAAAAGTGGCGGATGCACTTGAAATCGTTGGACTCTCAGACTATGCTGATCGCCAAATCAGTCAGCTCTCAGGAGGACAATTCCAACGTGTTTTGATTGCCCGTTGCTTAGTGCAGGAAGCTGACTACATCTTTCTAGATGAGCCATTTGTCGGGATTGATTCGGTTAGTGAAGAGATTATCATGAACACGCTGAGAGACCTTAAAAAAGCTGGTAAAACAGTTCTCATCGTCCATCATGACCTCAGCAAAGTCCCCCATTATTTCGACCAAGTTTTGCTTCTCAATCGAGAATTAATAGACCTTGGTCCGACTAAAGAAACCTTTACCGAAGCCAATCTTAAGAAGGCCTACGGTAGCAAACTCTTTTTCAATGGAGGTGACCTATGATAGCAGAATTTATCGATGGATTGCAACATTTCCATTTCCTACAAAACGCCTTGATAACAGCTATAGTCATCGGGGTTGTTGCTGGAGCCGTGGGATGTTTTATCATCCTACGTGGTATGTCTCTCATGGGAGATGCCATCTCTCACGCAGTTTTGCCCGGCGTAGCCCTTTCCTTTATCCTGGGAATTGATTTCTTTATTGGAGCCATCATCTTTGGCTTGATGGCTTCCATCATCATTACCTACATCAAGGGTAACTCTATCATCAAGAGTGACACTGCCATTGGTATTACCTTTTCATCTTTCTTAGCCTTAGGTGTCATCTTGATTAGTGTTGCCAAGAGTTCGACAGACCTCTTCCATATCCTTTTTGGGAATATCCTCGCTGTCCAAGATACGGACATGTGGATCACCATTGGTGTGGGTGCATTGATTCTCTTGATTATCGGGATTTTCTTTAAACAACTATTGATTACATCCTTTGACGAACTCCTGGCTAAGGCCATGGGAATGCCCGTCAATTTCTACCACTATCTGCTCATGGTGCTCTTGACCCTTGTGTCAGTCACTGCCATGCAAAGTGTTGGAACTATTCTTATCGTGGCCATGTTGATCACCCCAGCTGCGACGGCTTACCTTTATGCGAATAGCCTAAAGAGCATGATTTTTCTTTCATCAACCCTAGGGGCAACCGCTTCTGTTTTGGGACTCTTTATCGGCTATAGCTTCAACCTCGCAGCAGGATCCAGCATCGTGCTCACATCCGCCAGCTTCTTCTTAATCAGTTTCTTTATCTCTCCAAAGCAACGATACTTGAAACTAAAAAATAAAAAAATCAATAAATAAGGGGAGACCCTTTCTGGAGGAATCTAATGAAAAAATTAGGTACATTGCTTGTACTCTTTCTTTCCGTCATTGCACTTGTAGCATGTGCTAGCGGAAAAAAAGATGCTACTTCTGGTCAAAAACTAAAAGTTGTTGCTACAAACTCAATCATCGCTGATATTACCAAAAATATCGCTGGCGATAAGATCGATCTTCACAGTATCGTTCCTGTTGGTCAAGACCCACACGAGTACGAACCACTTCCTGAAGACGTAAAGAAAACTTCTGAGGCTGACCTCATTTTCTATAACGGTATCAACCTTGAAACAGGTGGCAATGCTTGGTTTACCAAATTGGTCGAAAATGCCAAGAAAACTGAAAACAAAGACTACTTTGCAGTCAGCGAAGGCGTTGATGTTATCTACCTTGAAGGCCAAAACGAGAAAGGCAAAGAAGACCCACACGCTTGGCTCAACCTTGAAAATGGGATGATTTATGCTAAAAATATCGCTAAACAGCTCATTGCCAAAGATCCTAGCAACAAGGAATTCTACGAAAAAAATCTCAAAGACTATACTGAAAAACTAGACAAACTAGACAAGGAAGCCAAAGAGAAATTTAACAATATCCCTGCTGAAAAGAAACTCATCGTAACCAGCGAAGGATGCTTCAAATACTTCTCTAAAGCCTACGGTGTCCCAAGTGCCTACATCTGGGAAATCAACACGGAAGAAGAAGGTACACCGGAACAAATCAAGACCTTGGTTGAAAAACTTCGCCAAACAAAAGTTCCATCACTCTTTGTTGAATCAAGTGTCGATGACCGTCCAATGAAGACTGTTTCACAAGACACAAACATCCCAATCTACGCACAAATCTTTACTGACTCAATTGCTGAAGAAGGCAAAGAAGGCGACAGCTACTACAGCATGATGAAATACAACCTTGACAAGATTGCTGAAGGTTTGTCAAAATAATCCATTAAAAACGTCATTCTCACCGAATTGGCGTTTTTTCAATTTCCGATCAAATCATTGGAAAAATCTGACAATTCTCGGTAAAATAAAAGAAAAAAGAATGGAGTAGTTTCATGACCACTTTTCTCGGAAATCCTGTAACTTTTACAGGTAAACAACTGCAAGTCGGAGACAAGGCACTTGACTTTTCTCTCACTACAACCGATCTCTCTAAAAAAACGCTAGCTGACTTTGATGGAAAGAAAAAAGTCTTGAGTGTTGTCCCTTCTATCGATACTGGTATCTGCTCAACGCAAACACGTCGCTTCAACCAAGAACTAGCCAACCTTGACAATACTGTCGTTCTTACTGTTTCAATGGACCTACCATTTGCCCAAGGACGCTGGTGTGGGGCTGAAGGTCTTGACAATGCCATCATGCTTTCAGACTACTTTGACCATTCTTTCGGGCGCGATTATGCCCTCTTGATCAACGAATGGCATCTCCTTGCACGTGCCGTCTTTGTTCTCGATACTGACAATGTCATCCGTTATGTAGAATACGTTGACAATATCAACACGGAGCCAGACTTTGAAGCTGCCATTGCTGCAGTGAAAGAACTGGACTAAAATCAAAGCCATTAGGGCAGAAGGCTAGAGAAATCTAGCTTTTTTTGATATACTAGATGGAGAGAAAAGACAAGAGGAAACGAATGACGCCAAATAAAGAAGACTACCTAAAATGTATTTATGAAATCGGTACGGAGATGCAGAAAATCACCAATAAAGAAATTGCTGCCCGTATGCAGGTCTCTCCACCTGCCGTAACAGAGATGATCAAACGCATGAAAAGTGAAAATCTCATCTTCAAGGATAAGGAGAACGGCTATCTATTGACTGATATTGGGCTCAAACTGGTCTCAGAACTCTATCGCAAACACCGGTTGATTGAAGTCTTTCTAGTTCACCATCTCGACTATACCAGCGATCAGATCCACGAAGAAGCTGAGGTCCTAGAGCACACTGTCTCTGACCTATTTGTAAAGAGACTGGATAAACTACTGGGCTTCCCTAAAACCTGTCCCCACGGTGGAACCATACCAGCCGAGGGAGAACTCTTGGTCGAAATCAACAACTTACCACTAGCAGAGACCAAAGAAGCCGGTACCTACCTCCTGACTCGGGTTCACGATAGCTTTGATCTGCTTAAATACTTAGAAAAGTATGAAATTCATATTGGTGACCAACTCCAGGTCAAGCAGTTTGATAGCTTTTCCAATAGCTTTACACTGGTCAACAAAGGTGAAGATCTCCAAGTTAGCATCGATATCGCAAAACAACTCTATGTCGAAAAAATCAACTAACCCTTATTCCTGAAAGAAGTTCCTTTTCAGGGATCTTTTATCATTTTAGTTGTAAGCCCCATTCATTTGGTGTAGAATAAAGCTAGATAAAAGAGGGAGGTCATCGTATGAAAAAGCTCTTTAGACTACACTTCGCAGCCATTGCAGTCTCCGATTTGCTACTACTATTTACATTTTTTTACACCAAATCCGAGACATCTTTGGACTGGCTCCTACTCTCTGGATTCATTTTAATCCTTGCTCAGGGTTTGCTGCTATTTCGCTTGGTTTTCCGACTCAAACATCATTTCCCTGAGATTTATCCTCAAATCAATAAAAAGATTCGCTTCTACTATTTAGGAGTTCTCACCATTGACTTTCTATTATTTGTCCTTTTAGCCTTCACTAGTTTTCAGCGATTTTCCTCTCTTATGCCAATCGTCACTGGTTGTCATTCTACTTTATATTATATGACGGCTAGCCACCTAAGGGAAAATTATCCAGACTTTTACGATAAACACATCTCTTTATGGGAGTGTCTATAAACAAAAACCAAGCCAGCTGGCTTGGTTTTCTTATCTATTTTTAGTATCAAGAATGATGGTGACTGGTCCGTCATTGACCAGCTCCACCTGCATATCCGCTCCAAAGATGCCTGTCTGAACAGGTACTTCCTGAGCTAGCTTTTGGTTGAAAGTATCATAGAAGGAAGTTGCCATATCCGGCTTGGCGGCACCTGTAAAAGCTGGGCGATTACCCTTCTTGGTATCTGCAAAGAGGGTAAACTGGGAAATAGAAAGGATTTCTCCTTCAATATCCTTGACAGACAGGTTCATCTTGCCTTCTTCGTCTGAAAAAATCCGCATGTTGACGAGCTTTCTCACAGCATAGTCCAAATCTTCCTCTTGGTCCTCTGGCCCAACACCGACCAGTAATAAGAGTCCCTGATTAATTTTTCCATGAACCTGACCTTCGATACTGACTTGGGCTTTCTTGACTCGTTGAATGATGATTTTCATAATAGCCTTTCTAGTAAGAGCTAGGACAATTAGCCATTAGTCCGTTTAACAGAGTAAACCTCTGGCACACTCTTAATCTTATCCACGACTGTGGTCAGTGTAGAGAGGTTGGAAATACCAAAGGAGACATGGATATTAGCAAATTTCATATCCTTAGTTGGTTGAGCATTAACGGTTGAGATATTCTTGGTCGTGTTGGAGAGAACTTGCAGAACATCATTTAAGAGCCCTGTACGGTTGAGACCATAGATATCGATGTGGGCGGTGTATTCCTTGCTTGAGAATTGATCTTCCCACTCCACATCAAGGAGACGTTGCTCATAGTTTTCTTGGGCACGGAGATTCATACAGTCCACACGGTGAATAGCCACACCGCGTCCCTTAGTAATGTAACCGACAATGTCGTCACCCGGCACTGGATTGCAACACTTGGCAATCCGAACTAGGAGACCTGAAGCCCCTTCAATGACCACACCACCCTCATGCTTGACCTTGAGGGTTTCTTTGTTTTCGACCTTAACTTCGCCACCTTTGACAAGCTCTTCTGCTTCCGCCTTGGCCTTAGCGCGTTCTTCCTCACGACGTTCCTTTTCGGTCAAACGGTTAAAGACGGTAATAGCGCCAATTTCTCCAAAACCAATGGCTGCGTAGAGAGCCTCCTCTGTCTTGTAGCTAGTCTTTTGAAGGACCTCGTCCATGTGACGCTTGTCCATGAACTTATTGGCTACATAGCCGTTTTCTTGGAACTGGGCCATCAACATTTCACGGCCCTTGTTAACGGATAATTCCTTGTCTTGATTTTTAAAGAACTGACGAATCTTGTTGCGCGCCTTGCTGGTCTTGACCATGTTGAGCCAGTCACGACTCGGACCAAAGGAGTTGGGGTTGGTGATAATTTCAACCTGATCCCCTGTCTTGAGCTTGGTTGTCAGTGGAACCATACGGCCATTGACCTTGGCACCAGTTGCTTTTTCACCGACTTTGGTGTGGATTTCATAGGCAAAGTCAATCGGTCCTGAATCTTTTGGTAGGGAGCGAACCGCACCATCAGGAGTAAAGACGTAAATCTCCTCAGCTAGGTAGTTTTCCTTTACAGAATCCACAAATTCCTTGGCATCATCAGCCTGGTCTTGGAGCTCCATCATCTCCTTGATCCAGTTCATTCCAATAGCAGATTCCTTGCTGTTGACCTGCCCTTTAATGCCTTTCTTATAAGCCCAGTGAGCCGCAACCCCGTACTCAGCCACTTCGTGCATTTCCTTGGTCCGAATCTGGAATTCAATCGGCCCTTTTGGCCCATAGACGGTCGTATGAATAGACTGGTAACCGTTGGCCTTGCGATTGGCGATATAGTCTTTGAAGCGGCCTGGCATAGGTTTCCAAAGTTCATGCACATAACCTAGCATAGCATAGACATCACTCTGGGTATCTAAGATACAGCGAATGGCAATCAGGTCATAAATTTCCTCAAAGCGTTTCTTCTTATCCTGCATCTTGCGGTAGATCGAATAGATATGCTTAGGACGACCATAGATTTTCCCTTTTAGATTGCGTTCGGAAGTGTACTCCTCTAACTTTGTCACGACTTCATCGACCAAAGCCTCTCGCTCTCTGCGTTTTTCCTTCATCATGTGGGTGATCTTGTAAAACTCAGTTGGATTGAGGTAACGGAAAGATAGATCTTCCAACTCCCACTTGACACTGGAAATCCCTAGACGATGAGCAAGTGGTGCGTAAATTTCCATGGTTTCTCTGGAGATACGTTCTTGCTTGTCCTTTCTCAGGTGTTTGAGAGTCCGCATATTGTGCAAACGGTCCGATAATTTAACCAAGATAACACGGATATCCTCTGACATGGCCATAAGCATCTTGCGGTGATTTTCAGCCAATTGTTCCTCGAGTGATTTGTACTCAACCTTACCAAGCTTGGTCACACCATCAACGATAATCCGAACATCATGACCGAACTCTCTCTCTAGATCATCCAGTGTCGCATCTGTGTCTTCAACAACGTCATGCAAAAAACCACAGGCAACGGTTACGGCATCCAGCTTGAGCTTAGCCAGAATTCCTGCTACCTGAATGGGATGGATAATATAGGGCTCACCTGATTTCCGAAACTGCCCACTATGACAATCAACTGCGTAAATCAATGCTTTTTGTACAAAAGCAACGTCTTCCTTTGTTAAATATTCTCTCGTTAAAGCGACTACCTGGTCGCCCGTCAAATTCACTTCTTTCGGCATCTATACTCTCCAATTCTTCCTACCATTTTATCACTTTTTTAAGGATATGAAAACTAGAAAAGCCTGTTTTTATGCCAATACCAATCATTAAAAAACACTGCCAGATTTCTCTAGCAGTGTTTTGACATTTCATTTGCTTAGTAGACTGTTTTTTCAGTTTCTACATCGAAGAAGTGTGCTTTGTTCAAGTCAAATCCAAGTTCAACTGTTGCACCTGTTTGCAAGTAGTCACGAGCATCCACTTTGGCAACAAATTCGTCTTTACCAACTTGGCAGTAAAGGTGAGATTCTGAACCAAGCAATTCTGATACTGAGATAGTAGCTTTGACAACTGATTCTGGGAATGTTTCAAGGAAAGCAGGTTCTGCATTCACATCTTCTGGACGAATACCGAAGATCAATTCTTTGCCTTCGTAGCCTTTATCACGAAGAACTTTCAATGCTCCTTCTGGAACTTTCAAGCGGAAACCGTCAGAAACAATTTCACCACCAACCAATTTCACATTGATGAAGTTCATAGCTGGGCTTCCGATAAATCCTGCAACGAACTTGTTAACTGGATTTTTGTAAACTTCTTGAGGGGTACCGATTTGTTCAACACGTCCGATAGTACCTGTACCAGCAGGGTTCTTAGTTGCTGACATGATAACGATACGGTCTGCAAGTGTCATCGCTTCTGTTTGGTCGTGGGTTACGTAGATAGTTGTAGCTCCGATACGACGGTGGATTTTCGCAATTTCAGCACGCATCGATACACGAAGTTTGGCATCCAAGTTTGACAAAGGTTCGTCCATCAAGAACACTTTTGCATCACGAACAATCGCACGACCCATGGCAACACGTTGACGTTGACCACCTGAAAGGTCAGCTGGTTTACGATCCAAGAATTCTTTCAAACCAAGGATTGCTGCTGCTTCTTGTACACGTTTGTCGATGTCTTCTTTGCTGTATTTACGCAATTTCAAACCGAAAGCCATGTTGTCATATACAGTCATGTGTGGGTAAAGAGCGTAGTTTTGGAATACCATGGCGATGTCACGGTCTTTTGGAGCTACGTCGTTGACAACCACGCCATCGATAGATGCAGTACCTTCTGTGATGTCTTCAAGACCAGCAATCATACGAAGAGTTGTTGATTTACCACATCCTGAAGGACCTACGAAAACGATAAATTCTTTGTCTTTGATGTCCAAGTTGAAGTCTTCAACTGAGTAGTGTTCGCTGTTTGGATATTTTTTGTAAATGTTTTTAAGATTTAATTCTACCATCGAGGTGAACTCCTTTTGTCTTTTGATAGTTTTATTATAGATGAAAACGCTTTACTTTTCTATGGCAAGATGACCAAAAAAATAAAAAAGTTCTGTGCAACTTGCACAAAACTTTAAAGAATATCTGGTAAAATCAACTGATAACACAAGGTAAGATCCGTTAACTCCTTCAACTGAAGTCCTGTCAATTCTTCCCATCTATCAATCTTGTATTGGAGAGAGTTGCGGTGCAGATAGAGTTGCTGGGCTGTTTTAGTCAGAACAGCACTGTTTTCCCAAAGGGAGAGAATAATTTCCTGAATCTGATCCTGATCCAAGATCATCTGGTGCAGGCATTCCTTGATTACCTTCAGGTCCACTAGTCTTTCTCCCATACTCCAAAGATAGAGTTGTGAAAAGGTGTGTACACCTTGGTGACCCTGACGCCACCATGTCTTAAACAAATCCCGCTCCGCTTTGATCAGGTCTGATAGGGCTTGAGGGCCTGTCTGAGGCCAAACCTGGCCTAACATGATCGACAGACGAAGGCCAAAGTCATACTCAACCGCTTCAATCGTATCAGATAAAATCGAGCGAACAGAGGTGTACTTATCTTGTTGAAGCACAAATACATAATCCTGAGCCCCAACTTGTAGCACTGTTTGGAAGTTGGGAAAAAGAGTCCGCATCATGTCTAGCCAAGAGGCTAGATTTTCCTGTTGGTAATAAGACAGATGGCAATAAACCAGCTGAATCTTTTTGAAAGTTTGAGGCGCTTGGCTCTTACCCTCAATCAAATGGCTATACCAAGGATTGAGCGAGATCGTTTGTTCCTGCTGGGTTAAGAGAGAAACCAATTGTTTTTCACGTTCACTTAGACTAGCTTCCTCCAGTAAAATCCACTGCTGAGAAGCTAAAGGGAGAGTGAGATAGCCCGGTTTCTCTACTGGTTGATCTGAAATCTGAGCTTCAGGAAACCAGTCCTGTAGTTCTTTTGCAATCATATTCTAGCCCTCCACTTTTTGGATGCACCAAGAAATTATGGTCTCTAGACGCTCCAGATTTTCAGTCAGATGGAGATAGCCCATCACTGCTTCAAAACCAGTAGACATGCGATAAGTTACGACATCCGCATTTTTAGCCTTTGTGTGGCTATTGGTATTGCGGCCACGTTTATAGATTTCTTCTTCTTTTTCCGTCAGGACTTGCTCCTCCAACATCAGGGAAATCAGGCGAGCCTGAGCCTTGGCCGAGACATACTTGGTTGCCTCTTGGTGGAGTTTATTGGGCTTGGTCATGCCTTTGAGGATGAGGTGACGGCGAATATACATAGAATAAACCGCATCTCCTTCAAAAGCTAGCGCAATCCCATTAATGAGGTTGACATCAATCACGTGTCCACCTCACTCCATCTTTGGTGTCAAGGAGCTTAATTCCTTGAGCAGCCAATTGGTCACGGATTTGGTCCGCTGTCGCAAAGTCACGATTAGCACGCGCTTCTTGACGTTTTTGGATTAAGGTTTCAATGTCTGCATCCAAAACTTCCTCAACAAAGACAACCCCAAAGACTTCCAACATATCTGCTAGAACTTCCTTAACACTTGCATCATAATTTCCTGAGTTGATCCATTTGGCCATTTCAAAGACTACTGTGATACCGTTAGCTGAATTGAAATCCTCATCCATAGCCGCCACAAACTTATCTTTAAAGTCTTGTAACTCTTGAGCATCTACATTTCCAGTAAATGGTTGCTCATAGGTGTTCTTTAGATACTTGAGATTTGTCTCGGCATCACGCACTGCTTTTTCTGTAAAGTTGATAGGCTTGCGGTAATGCTGAGTGGCAAAGAAGAAACGAAGCACTTGGCCATCAAGAGTTTTAAGGGCATCGTGTACGGTTATAAAGTTGCCCAAGGACTTGGACATCTTGACATTGTCGATATTGACAAAGCCATTGTGCATCCAGTAGTTGGCAAAAGTCTGACCAGTCTTGGCTTCTGATTGGGCTATTTCATTGGTGTGATGCGGAAACTCAAGGTCGGCTCCACCACCGTGGATATCAATGGTATCTCCCAAAATCTCTGTTGACATGACTGAACACTCGATATGCCAGCCCGGACGACCAGGTCCCCAAGGACTGTCCCAAGAAATCTCGCCTGGTTTTGCAGCTTTCCAAAGGGCAAAGTCTACAGGATTTTCCTTGCGAGCTGTTTCTTCATCGGTACGACCTGAAGCACCTAGCTCCAAATCTTCCAAGGTTTTATTGGCCAACTTAGCATAGTTGTGAGATTTTTCCACGCGGAAGTAAACATCTCCTTGACTCTCGTAAGCATAACCTTTTTCAATCAAGTTAGAGACAAAACGAATGATGTCAGCCATAAACTCTACTACACGTGGATGGCGAGTCGCAGGTTTCACGCCCAAGGCTGTCACATCCTCACGAAAGGCAGCGATGTACTTGTCCGCAACCTCCTGAGGAGTGATGCCTTCTTCCTTGGCACGGTTGATAATCTTATCATCCACATCCGTAAAATTGGAAATATAGGAAACTTCGTAGCCACGATATTCAAAGTAGCGACGAATGGTATCAAAGGCTACCGTTGAACGAGCATTCCCCACGTGGATATAGTTGTAAACTGTTGGCCCACAGACATACATGCGAACCTTTCCTTCTTCGATTGGGACAAATTCTCGCAAATCACGAGACATGGTGTCATAAATTTTAATCATGCGGTCCACTCCCTTCTCTATTTCTGACTTTTTCGGCTGAAAACCAGCTCTGCAAAAGGGCCAAATTGTCTGAGGCTATCCAGTTGGTAAAAGCGCTGCCCTTCCTCTTGGGTAAAGAGGGGAACCCCCTTTCCTAGGATAAGGGGTGCTATCTGAATAATGAGGTGGTCGAAAAGATCCGCATCCAAGAGCGGTCCTACCAAGGAATTACCACCAATCACAAAGACATTTTTGCCTTTGTCAATCTGGTGGACAAAGTCCACCACATCCCCAGCTACTGGCTGGTAATTGCTAACAGGCAGGTGCCTATCATGCGTAAAAACATAGTTTTCCGTAGCTTGATAAAAACTTTCTACATCTTGCAAATCTTGGACTTCCTCAAAGGTCCGCTTGCCCATGATGGTGATATCCATTTGCCTGTAAAAGTCATCATAGCCTGTATCCTCTACAGAACCAAGCTGATGCAGCCAGTCTATCCTATGCTGGCTGTCTGCCAAGTAGCCATCCATGGTGATACAGCCGTAAAAATATACTGCCATTCTTGTAGTTACCTTTCTAGTTCCTTTGCTATTGTCAAAGCGATAGTGAAAAAAGTCATGGCATCAGCTGTCCGCTCTTCATGGCGGGCATCCCAGGTTCGGTTATGATGATCCACATAGTCAGCTGTGTAGAAGAACTGATAGACTTTACTCTTGCGAAATTGACTCCAAGCCATGATAGCTGAAGCTTCCATGTCCACCACTTGTGCATCAGCAACCAAGCGACGCTTGACCTTATCAGGCGTTTCTCGATAAAAGGCATCAGTCGTCCAAGCCTTTGTTCGAATGTGCTCAATGCCAGATTTGTTCAAGGCTCCTTCCATAGTTAAGAGCAAAGTTTCGTCATAAGCTATCTCATCACTTGCAGGAGCGTAATGATAACTTGTACCTTCATCACGTAGAGCTGAACTTGGTAGGATAATCTTATCTGCCTGAATAGACTGGTCTAGAACTCCGCAAGAACCCAACACAATAAAGTTACTAAATCCTCTTGCTTTGAGTTCTTCTAAGAGCCCAACAACCATCGGGGCTCCAATCGTAGCTATAGCAACTGCTACCTTACTCCCATCCTTTTCATAGATATACCATGGAAATCTACCATTTAGATTGGTTAGATAGCCACCTTCGTAAACATCTTCAAACTGCTTTACTCGTTCAATGATTTCTCCATTAAAAGATAAAATGATCGTGTCACAGATTTCTCCACCACCACGAATACTTCGATCAGTTGGTTCGATAACAGCAGGTACATTTTCGAATTCTTCTAATAGCATTTTTCTACTCTTTCTCATTCAAATAAACTACCTGTGTCTGTTTGACAAAGCCGATTTTTTCATACAAGCGCTTGGCACCTACGTTGCTGTCCTCTACTGCAATCTGAAATTCCTTATCATTTTGCTCAATCAGTTGGTTGACTAGGGATTTTGCTAAATAGCTTCCGTAGCCTTTGCCACGTTCAAGTTCTGATATTGCTAAACCGTAGAAGTAATTCGTATTAGTCGATAAATCTACCGTGCAAGTCCCAATAACCTGACCGTCTTTTAATAAAATATATAGGCGACTTTCTGAATCCTTCAGAGCTTCAGCGACATATCTATCCACAACTTCTCTCGATTCATGTTCCTCTGAAAATACCTGAAATTTTAACTGGCTAATTTGCTCCTGATACGAACTATCTGCTAACAAAACTTCAAGATTAGAAACAGTTACTAACTGATAAGGTCTTCTATCCTTACCTAACCAGGTTTCTGTCTCTTCATCCTCGACCAATCCCCAGTTGCTGACAAAATCAGGATGACGCTCTAGAAAAATACGTTCTGTCTGAAAAGTGACTGAACGAATAGGGAAAGAAGCCGTTTCTTTCTCAAAACTAGTAAACAATGCACGCGCAATCCCCTGACGGCGATGATCTGGATGAACCAGTATCGTCACTTCCACATCTTGGTCATCTGCATAGACAGTTAATAAACCAACAAGTTCGCCTTTTTCATAATAAAGGAAAAAGGCGGGCATGTTTGGGTCAAAATTAAGCATGTTAGAAAGATAGGGATCACGATAGGTACCGTCATAGGCTTGGCAACAGTTAATGAGTTTTTTCGCCTCAGATAACTCCTCTTGGCTTAACTTGTTTCTTGCTTGAATCATATAGGTATCCTCTACAACCCCGACGATCTGTGACTGGCTTCACGGGCATGCTCTAGCTTGTCTAGATAGTATTTCCGTTTCTCCTCTACCTCGTGAATGGTTGGCTCGTCTTTCTCACCATGAACACGGACAATCTTCGCTGGAATTCCGACAACTGTCACATCACTAGGTACATCTGCCACAACAACTGCGGCTGCTCCCACCTTGGCATTTTCACCGATTTCCACTGGTCCAATAACTTGGGCATGAGCCGATATGAGAGCTCCCTTTCGAACGGTAGGATGGCGTTTGCCACAGTCTTTCCCTGTTCCCCCAAGAGTCACCCCATGATAGAGGAGAACTCCCGTCTCAACGATAGCCGTTTCTCCAATCACCAATCCAGAACCATGGTCGATAAAGACACCTGATTCTATCTGAGCCCCCGGATGGATCTCAATCTGAGTCCAGAAGCGCCAAAACTGACTGTGCATCCGAGCTAGGAGTTTGAAGCCGTGCTTCCATAGAAAATGCGAGAGACGGTGGGCAGCTAAGGCCTTGACACCTGGATAGGTCAGTAGAACCTCCAAAGTGGTGCGCGCCGCTGGATCATTTTCTTTTACGATATCAATGGTTTCGCGCCACCATCCCATACATTTCTCCTTTCTTATTCTGAATCTTTTGGTTTATGTGTAAATTCTTTCTTCGGTTTGTGGTCCTTGTGATGACGTAGACGGTGAGGACGTTCAGACTTTTCACCTTTTTCATCACGCTCAGGTTTTGGTGGACGTGGAAGAAGAGCCTTCATAGAAGCATCAACACGTCCTTTTTCATCAATCTTGATAACTTTGACATCGACTTCGTCTCCAATAGCCACCAAGTCTTCGACATTATTAGTACGCGTCCAAGCCATTTCCGAAATGTGAACGAGGGCGTCTGTCTTGTCAAAGAGGTTGACAAAGGCACCAAATTTCTCGATACGAACAACCTTAGCATGGTAAACTTCATCGACTTTAGCCTCACGAACTAGACCAGCAATGATTTCTTTGGTACGGTTAATAGCATCTTGGTCGCTAGAGTAGATAGACACATTACCCTCTTCGTCGATATCAATCTTAACGCCTGTTTCAGCGATAATTTTGTCGATGGTTTCTCCACCTTTACCGATGACAATCTTGATCTTATCAACATCAATCTTAATGGTATCAATTTTCGGTGCAGTTGGAGCCAATTCTGGACGAACTTCTGGAATGGTTGCTTCGATGACATCAAGGATTTCAAAACGAGCTTTCTTGGCTTGAGCAAGAGCCTCAGTCAAGATTTCTGCAGTAATCCCTTGGATCTTGATGTCCATTTGAAGAGCTGTAATCCCCTCACGAGTACCTGCAACCTTAAAGTCCATGTCTCCAAAGTGGTCTTCCAATCCTTGGATATCTGTCAATACAGTGTAGTTATTTCCATCTGAGATGAGACCCATGGCAATACCAGCTACTGGCGCCTTGATTGGTACACCACCAGCCATAAGGGCAAGCGTTCCCGCACAGATAGAGGCTTGAGAAGAAGAACCGTTTGATTCCAAGACTTCTGCTACCAAGCGGATAGCATATGGAAATTCTTCCAAGCTTGGCAAAACTTGCGCAAGGGCACGCTCACCGAGAGCACCGTGACCGATTTCACGACGACCAGGGGCTCCGTAACGACCTGTTTCCCCTACTGAGTATTGCGGGAAGTTATAGTGGTGCATAAAGCGTTTCTTGTACTCTGGGTCCAAACCATCGATGATTTGCGTTTCTCCCATCGGAGCCAAGGTCAAGACTGAAAGAGCTTGCGTTTGTCCACGAGTGAAAAGACCGGAACCATGCACACGAGGAAGGAAATCGACAACTGCATCCAAAGGACGGATTTCATCGACCTTACGACCATCAGGACGAACCTTGTCTTCTGTGATCAAACGGCGTACTTCAGCGTGTTCCATTTGTTCCAAGATTTCAGCCACATCACGCATGATACGGTCAAATTCTTCATGGTCTGCATATTTTTCTTCGTAAACAGCAGTCACTTGGTCTTTAACTGCTTGAGTTGCAGCTTCACGAGCCAATTTTTCTTCTACTTGGACAGCTTTTTGGAGGTCACTGTTGTAGGCTGCGATGATTTCAGCCTGTAATTCAGCATCTACGTGAAGCAATTCGACTTCTGCTTTTTCCTTACCAACTGCCGCAACGATCTCTTCTTGGAAGGCAATCAATTCTTTGACTGCTTCGTGACCTTTAAGAAGGGCTTCCAACATGATTTCTTCTGACAATTCTTTGGCACCAGACTCAACCATGTTGATGGCGTGCTTGGTACCAGCTACTGTCAATTCAAGGAGAGATTGCTCTGCTTGTTCTTGCGTAGGGTTGATGATGATTTGGCCATCAACATAACCTACTTGTACCCCAGCAATAGGTCCGTCAAATGGAATGTCTGAGATAGAAAGCGCTAAAGATGATCCAAACATTGCCGCCATTGGAGCAGAGGCATTTTCATCATAAGAAAGAACCGTATTGATCACTTGCACTTCGTTACGGAAACCTTCCGCAAACATAGGACGGATTGGACGGTCAATCAAACGCGCTGTCAAAGTCGCATCTGTTGAAGGACGTCCTTCACGTTTCATAAAGCCACCAGGAAACTTCCCAGCCGCATACATTTTTTCTTCGTAGTTGACTTGAAGAGGGAAGAAATCCCCAGTTGCCATTTTCTTAGACATAACGGCAGCAGTCAAGACAGTTGACTCACCGTAACGCACGACAACAGAGCCATTTGCTTGCTTAGCAACCTGACCAGTCTCTACAATTAACTCACGACCAGCAAAAGTCGTTTGAAACACTTGTTTTGTCATTTTAATCCCCTTTGGATTGATGAAATTATACGCCTTGCCTACAAAGATCAAGATACTAAGCCGTTAAGCAACTCAAAGGAAAATAGAAGATCGAACGATGGAGCGACTGCTCCTAGGTAGATTTATCTTTTTCCACAGAGTTGTAGGCGTGTTCAATTAATCAAGATATTTTGGACGGTTCGGCTTGCCAAACATTTCTGTAGAAAAATAGGAAGGTGACACCACACTCGATGAGTGCAAGGAAGCTTATCTTTTTTCCTAAGAAATGAGACCAAAATTCAATTAAGTAGTTTTTTTGATATTTCACTGGAATAGTGCGGACGGAAGGTAAAATTATCCAGTGGATGATTTTAGAAATCCAGGGAATTTCATCCCTAATTTTTTAGCCTAAAGTCTAAAAAATTCCGTCCTAGAAAATAACAGAGTTATTCTCTAGGATACCACTATAGCGTGAAATATCTTTTAAATACTCACTCCGTTCGTGTTTTTTGAGACACCTATTATCATATTTTGTTTAAAAAATAATCCACTTTAAACAAACTTCTACAACCTAAATACCCTCATCTTTGTATCAAGTACGTACAGAGTCTATTTTATCATATTTTTCTTAAAAAGTGCGGGCTTTTCTATTAAAAAGGAACCACTTCCCCTCACCTGAGAAGAATGGTTTGCTTTTTATTATCCTAAAGACTGATGGTTGAACAAGGCGTGGGTTGCTTGGTGGATGTATTTTGCTGTTTCTGCATTGTTCATGGTGTAGAGATGTACACCTGCGACATCCTGAGTTACCAAGTCCACGATCTGATCCACGGCATAGGCAAGTCCTGCTGCTCTGAGCGACTCAGGGTCATGCTCATACTTGTCTAAGATGGCCTTAAATTTACGTGGAAGGTGGATATTCTCACACGTTTGCAAGAGACGAAGGGCTTGATTACGGTTCAGAATTGGCATAATCCCCGCATGAATAGGAACATCAATCCCTGCCAAGGTACACTTGTCTTGGAAATCATAGAAACGCTCATTGTCAAAGAAAAGTTGCGTTACAAGGCTTGAACAGCCTGCATCCACTTTCTTCTTGAGATTTTGAATATCTGAGATCTGGTTTGGCGAGTCGGGGTGCCCCTCTGGGTAACAAGCTCCGACAATCTCAAAGTGAGGGGCTTGTTCCTTGATGAACTCGATCAAGTCCGTTGCGTAGCGGAAATCCTTTTGTGGTTCCACATCAGGGATAATATCCCCACGCAAAGCCAAGATTTTCTGTACCCCAACCTTGTCCAAGTCTGCAATGGTTTCAGCAACCTTTTCCTTGGTCAGATAGATAGCTGGCAAGTGGGCAATAGTTGGAATCGCCAAATCATTCTGGATAAAGTCAGCCAAACGAACCGTCGTTTCCTTGATATTAAATTTATTATTGCTGGCAGTCACACTGATAAAGTGAGGTGCTAGCTCCTGCATATCTTGAAGAGCGGAAATAATCTTATCATTACCCACAGCTGGGTTTGGAGGGAACACTTCAAATGAAAGTGACGGAGTTTGGCGTGACATAGTCATTATCCTTTTCTTTTTGATTTCATGACTGCTGAGCCAGCTAGGCCAAGCAGTTCCTTGATCAGTCAGGGTCAAGAGAGAAATCTTATCTTACAATTTCTCACGCGCAGCTTTTGCTGCTTCGACAAGGCGGATCAAGCTTTCTTTTGTTTCTGGAATACCACGTGTTTTCAAACCACAGTCAGGGTTGATCCAAACTTTCTTGCTTGGTACTTTAGCAAGAATAGCATCGATTGTGTGGTCGATTTCGCCTTCATTAGGCACACGAGGAGAGTGGATATCGTAAACCCCAGGTCCCACTTCTGTTTGGAAGTTTTTCGCTTTGAGTTCGTCCAAGATTTCAAGGTTTGAACGGCTTGCTTCAAAGGAAATAACGTCCGCGTCCATGTTGTCGATAGCTGGGATGATATCTGTAAATTCTGAGTAACACATGTGGGTGTGGATTTGTGTGTCTGGCGCTACTGTAGAGTGTACCAAGCGGAAGGCTGGAATAGCCCAGTCAAGGTAGTCTTCGTACCAGTCGCTACGACGGAGTGGCAATTTTTCACGAAGAGCAGCCTCGTCGATTTGGATGATTTTCACACCTGCAGCTTCAAGGTCAAGAACTTCATCCTTGATGGCAAGAGCGATTTGAAGAGTTGAGTCCTTGATAGAGATATCTTCACGTGGGAATGACCAGTTAAGGATGGTAACAGGTCCAGTCAACATACCCTTAACAGGTTTGTCAGTACGGCTTTGTGCGTAGCTAGACCATTTGACAGTGATAGGGTTAAGACGAGTTACATCACCCCAGATGATTGGTGGTTTCTACCCCACGCATACCATATGATTGTACCCAACCATTCTTAGAGAAGAGGTAACCTGACAAGTTTTGACCGAAGTACTCAACCATGTCGTTACGCTCGAACTCACCGTGTACAAGCACGTCAAATCCAACTTCTTCTTGCCATTTGATCCATTCGTCGATGGTTTCAGCAAGGAAAGCGTCGTATTCTTCTTGTGACAATTCACCCTTACGGTAAGCCAAACGTTTAGCACGGACTTCCTTAGTTTGAGGGAATGAACCGATGGTTGTTGTTGGAAGGGCTGGAAGTTTGAAAGCTTCTTCTTGGATAGCTTCACGTTCTGCAAAGGCTGGCAAACGAGTGTAGTCAGCATCTGTCAAACCAGCGATACGCGCACGAAGTTCTGCATTTTCACCCACACGCTCAGTCGCAAAGAGTTCTTTGTTAGCTGCAAGAGCTTCTGCACCTTGACCGTTGCGGATAGCATCCAAGTCACGGATTTCATCCAATTTTTCAACTGCAAAGGCAAAGTGGTTCAAGATAGCTGGTTCAAATTCTTCATTAGCAGTTGTAAATGGCACATGAAGAAGTGAGCATGAGCTTGTCAATACGATGTTTTCAGCTGGGATTTGCTCAAGAACAGCCAAGCTCTTTTCATAGTTGTTACGCCAAATGTTCTTACCATTGACAATACCTGCATAGAGAGTCTTGTCAGCTGGGAAGCCACCTTTAACAAGTTCAAGAGTTTTCTTACCTTCAACGAAGTCAAGACCGATCGCATCTACTGGCAATTTCACAAGGTCAGCATAAACGTCACGAACGTCTCCGAAGTAAGTTTGAAGCAAGACTTCAAGACCTTTCTTGTCAGCCAAGAGTTTGTTGTAGAGGTTCAAGAAGAGAGCTTTTTCTTCAGCTGTCAAGTCTTTGACAAGAGCCGCTTCGTCGAGTTGGATGCGAGTCGCACCAAGTTCAGCCAATTTAGCAAAAACTTCTTGGTAAGCAGCTACTAAGCTGTCTACGAAGTCTTCTGCTTTCACGCCTTCTTCAAAGTCTGACAATTGAAGGAAAGTGAATGGACCTACAAGAACAGGACGAGTGTTCAATCCAAGTTCTTTGGCTTCTTGAAACTCATCAAAGATCTTGTGACCTGCCAATTTTACTTGAGTATCTTTTTCAAATTTAGGCACGATGTAGTGGTAGTTGGTGTTGAACCATTTCTTCATCGGAAGGGCACGCACGTCCCCTTTTTCACCTTGGTAACCACGACCCAAAGCAAAGTAGCGCTCAAGGTCAGACAAGTCCAAGTTTTGAACTGAAGCAGGCACCACGTTGAAAAGGAAAGCTGCATCTAGGAAGTTGTCATAGTGAGAAAAGTCATTTGATGGGATTTCAGTGATTCCTTTTTCTTTGACAATGTTCCAGTGTTTCGCACGCAATTCTTTAGCTGCTGCCAAGAGTTCTTCTTCTGAGATTTCTTTTCTAAAGTATTTTTCAGTTGTAAATTTCAATTCGCGGAATTCACCCAAACGAGGGAAACCGATGATCGTAGTTGACATGATGTGTCCTCCAAAATTTGTTGTTGAAACTATCTTAACAGAAAAGAAACTGTCTGTATAATTGTAAATAATTAGGCTTTGATATAGTTTGAAACTATATCGCTTTTTCGAACAAAAGAAAAAGACTTGAGACCAGTGTCTCAAATCCTTTGTATTGCTTGTTTTATTGCTGTATTTTAGTTAGAATGCTCAAACGAGCTATTGACGATTCTCATCAGTGACTATGGCTTGGTATTAGAAAAGACTATAGGTTAGTTATCCTTTGGTAATTTTGATATTTCCCTTAAAAAGTGCGGACGGGAGGTGAAATTCCCCTGTGGATGCTTTTAGAAATCCAAGGAATTTCATCCCTATCAACTTTTTTCCTGTTCAAGTGGTACGACTGCTAGTGTCTTTCCTAAACTGGCTAAAACTTTTAAGACTGTATCCAACTGAGGACTAGTCTTGCCTGTCTCCATCCTAGCTATGACGGGCTGGCTCACTCCACTAAGTTCTTCTAGCTTTTTCTGGCTGATTCCTTGTTCATGCCTGGCCTCAATCAACTCACTCATGATAGCCACTCGCATATCACTTTCAAGAATTTCCTCCTTGCTAAAGAGTTCAGATCGGATATCTTTCCAATTACTTCCAATGGCACTATTCTTCATCACTTACCCTTCTTTCTTTTATTTCCTTCAGTTCACGCTTGGCTTTTTCAACGATTATAACTCAAAAGTTATTAAAAGTAAATCCTAATACCAATAAAAAGAAGACCTTAGAATCATTCTAAAGGTCTCATTTTTATTATTCGAAAAAATTTTGAGAAGAGTTATAATGTGGAGCTATTCCTGACTCTTACTCCAGCTCAATGCCTTTCTCACGGAGATTAGCCAGACACTCCTCATAGTATTCTGCATCATGCTCACTATAGATGGGATTGTCCAACTTTTCCTCAGGCAAGTCTTCATAAGCTGGACAAATTTTGCCTCGGTAGTTCTTGTCCAACCATTCTGGACTGACATTGTAGCCACGGTCAGCCATCTCCTCCATGATCAAGAGATGATAGGCGTAGAGACGATAGGGCGAGTGGGTAAAGACATAGTCCACCGTCGCATGCTTTCTACCCCAGCCATTGCCACGCAGGGCGCAGCACTCTCGATGTTGCCCCAAAAGTTGAGGACGGGGAAGTTGTGAAATCAAAGCCTCATGCCAAAGTCTCATGGGAGTCTCCTTTCAGTAAAGTCGAATGTTGCAAGTAGGTATTGGGATAGCGATCAAGCAACTCTCGAGTCTTAGAGATCAAGTCTTCCTTAGAAGCCTGACCATAGCGGTAGCGATCCAGCAAGAGCATATAGTCCTTACGCTCGGCATCTGTCGCTTTCTTTTTGAAATAGCCCCAAATATGCTGAAAGGCATTGCAAACCTGACCTCTATGCTCAGGGATTTGACAGGCACGGTCGATCAGTTCCTGAACATGACTTACCTCCACCACTTCATTCTTCAAGTATTGGCGAATCTCATTGTAAATATTGCTAGAATGACTCAAAACGAGGTATTTGTTTCTAGCCCAGAGTTGTTGGCACTGGGATTTTTGGTTAGTTTGTTCCATGTTTCTCCTTACTTTCTATCAGTTTCCAGGAAATATGGAAACAAAGTTGTATCTTAATTTTTTAAGGAAATGTATTTTCTTTCTATTTTATCATATTTTCACTGCTAAAAATTAACTTTGGTATAACGGTTAAAAATAAGCAATGAATTAGAAAAAATCCCAAATTTTAAAATCCTAATTCCTACGTCTATGTTCTCCATCTATTTCTTCTACAAATTTAAATCCTTTTAATTCCAGTTGCTCAAGTTTCGGACGAATCTTTCTAATAACATCCTCCCTATAATCTTCAAATTCATGAGGAGGTTCAAAAGCGTATTTTTCTATCCAAAGAGTATAGGTCATATTTTCTGGAATTTTATCAAAGTCAAAATAATTTCCACTGTAGAAAGAATCTCTTGGAATTTCCAAAATGATAAAAATTCCTTATCTCCAAAACAATCTATCGCATTTCATATACTGCTATCCCATGACTTAATTTGCCCAAATTTATTAACTACACTGAGATAAGTCAATAGGAAGATTTCTTCTCCTACCTACAGTTCTCGTGCAAGTTTTATAGGTTCTATCTCTTAAAAACTTATAAATTGCTAAGTTCAACAAACTAGGATTTGTCGATTTTACAGTAGTTACAATATCTTTATAGCCATTTATTTATATATTTCCTTATTAAATCATTTACTTCATCAGGATTATCTTGATTTGAATTATGAGCGGCATTTTTAATAATATGTAGTGGGTATCCTTCCCTTTTGTGCCACTCTCTTGTATACTGCGACACTTTACCAACCTTATCGTTCTCCCCAAGTAAAAGTATTACAGGACATTTCAAATTTATTTCATGATTTTCAGGAATAAATGCTGCTTCACCTATCCACATCAAATGGCATAGTTCCCTTTTACTATAGATTGAGAGCATAAGTTTCATACTGTTCTGAGTATACTCAGAAACACCACAACCTTTTGCCATAAAATCTCTTAGCATTTTATCTGGGTATAGTTTACTTAGCCACTCAATCTGGTTTAACCAAAACATATCTGATTTGCTATAATAATTTCCAAAAGGAACGCTATCTATAGAAATAAAACCTATTGCTTGTTCTTGATGTCCTTCTATGTAATATTGAGCTATCATTCCTCCAAGTGATTGCCCAATAAATATTGCCGATTTAACATTCTCTGTTTTTAATATAATTTCCAGTTCTTGCGTCACTAATTTGTAATTAAACGTACTGTATGGTCTGGACTCTCCGTGACATGGGCAATCCCAAACAATAATATTGAAATCCTTTTTAAATTCATCTACTTGTTTATCATATAATCTATGATCAGCTGTCAATCCAGGAAGCATTACAATGCATGGTTTTTCGACATTTTCATTAGTCCAATAATACGTATTTCCTTGTTCCGATTCCACACTTTTTTTAATCATCCTATCTCTCCACAAATTCCAATTTATCTACACTGCTTTAATCTTCTCATTTATCAATTCAATAAATACTATCACAATCACTCCATTAAATAAATATATTATCTTTTCTATTTTATCATATTCCTAGAAAAACCACTTGAACTAGGGAGGACGAGTGGGAGCGAAATTTAACACGAGAAAAGGGTACAAGCATGAAGAATATTACTAAAAGGAGAACATACTAACCAATTATCCTTTAAAACTCATAGATTGCCTACCAGTATTCCCTATCTATTTTCTCCTCAAATGTAAATCCTTTAGCTTCCAATTGCTCAAGTTGCGGCTGAATCTTTTCAATGACAGACCTATTCTTTTTCATTTTATCTTGATTTTCACCCATCATAAGAAAATATTTTTTGTTTCTAGGAACAACATCAAAACAGTAATAACCCAATCCATTTGAAAGAATTCCTTGAAATTCCCAAAATACTAAGAACTCTCTGCCTCCAAACTGCTCCATGGCATCCCAAATACTTCTATTCCAACTTTCAAATTCATTAAATTTTTCAATTGAACTAAGATAGGTCAAGAGAAAGAAATCTTTTCGTCTTAGCTTAGCGAAATTTTCATTATTAATTTCTAAGTTTGAATAGTGACGACCCAAATCATAGAAGGTCAGCACTCTATGTTTTTCCATAAAATAAAGTATCTCAGACGGATCCAAACCTTCTTTTCTCAGAATACTTTCCCAGAAATTCACAATTCTACCTATTATTTCCTCACTTAAAGGACTATTCCTCTCATATCGGGGAATTTCTTCATTTAACTTTTCTGCAACAATATAGTCCATTGCAGGGCTATTATAAGATTTAAGAGATTCCTGTATAGTCATACGTAGTAGTTTAGCTTTCTGATTTTCAGAAAAAGATTTATATTCACTTGAGAGATATTGATAAAAATCAGTCTTATGATTCCCCTCTCTTAGTTCTCTTGATAATTCCTGACTATCTGTCTCAAGTAATGTATCCATTTCCTCTTTTGTACGATTTAGAGATTCTTCATAAAGAAAATAGGCCGAGCCATTCATTTTATAGCTTGGTGGATATTGGTTAAGAGCTGATTGTTGAATGTCTGACAGTATTTCTTGTATGCTTCGTCCAAACTTGAACAGCCATGTAAAACTAATTTTTTCATCATCCTTGACTTTTATTTCTTCAGCCTTTAATAATTGTTTATATAATTCAGGATAAAAAAGGTAGGTATAGATAATCCAAAGTTGCTGTTCCTCCTGAACATGTCCTAATTTACCCCTTGAAAAGAATTCTTGATTGACATAGTCATTAAAATGATTTCTATCTCGCAAATTTCTATTTTCAAAGCTGAACCTTTTCCAAAAATCATCTGACAATCTCGTACTAAATTTCTTTCCTAGCAACTCAAAATAATCTTGCCAAATATTTGATGGGTGAAGAACAAATGGTAGTTCTATCCGTCTATCAATAATTTTAGAGAGGAAATTATTGTCGTTAAGATGCACTTTCTCAATATCTCCAACAAAAACAATTGGAATCTTGCCATTAAGCAAGCTAAAAATTTTATAACTCTCCTCTTGTTGTTTGTTAGACATTCGATCAAAATCATCAATAACTAATACTTTTCGAGATAATGATAGACATTTAGAAGTTAGTAAACAACTGTAAAAACCATCTGATTTGATTTTAAAAAATTGATAGATTGCTACTAATAAAACAATACTCCCAATAATTAATTTAACACAAAAAGATTCAAAAAAAGAACTTAAACCCAAATCAACTACATTAGTCATTAAGATAGAAACTGCGACACATAAAACTATGAAAATCCTTAAAAGGCTATATACCAACGGGTGTAATTTTGAAAAAACAATCTCAATCGTTGAGCGGTTATCGTTTAATCTCCAAAAGTCTATCGTAACTAATTTTTTATTAGTATTCTTACCAACTTCAACTAGAAATTCTGTTTTTCCAGAACCCCAGTTCCCATTTAAGAAATAAGTTTTATTTTCTTCAAGTAATTTAGCAACATTTTTAGCTGCTACTGAAGTATCAAAGTGCTTTAATGTAATAAATCTATCATCCATAGTATTTCTTTCTAAAAAACAAAATATTTCATAGCGCCTACTTTTATAAAAATTATACCACGAATCCACAAAAATCCCCTTAGAAATCCTTTTCTAAGGGGTTGTCCTTATCCAGCTACTTGTTCTATTTCTTCTACTTTAACTTTCTTCTCCTTCTTACTTGAACTAGTCAATCGTCTCTTACTGTCTCTAATTGTGTTTATATTTTAAGAGAATTTACTTATTTATCTCTTGTAAACTCCCCTACTCCAACCGGCTTTTAACCTTCTTCTTAATCAAGATACGGTCGTTTTTGTTAGAGAGAGCTTTGATACGAGCTTCGAGAAGGGTTTTCCTTCCTGCCTCTGTTCGTGTATAGACGAGGTGATAGCGTCCGATAGTCGGCGTCAGAAAGTCGAGGAATTTCTGTGCTTCTTCCTTGCGCTTGTCAAAAAGACTAGGCACGGCATAGTAAGGTGACTGACCTTGTCGGACTTTCTCTGCCTTCAAGAGATAACGCTGGTTGTCCACTGGAGCAAAGAACTCTCCCACAGTCTGCGCAAACAACTCCTTGTCCCTCATGCTTCCTCCCTTGAGATAGGCAAAGACCATGTAGTTTTCCTTGTCCTCCTCTACCTGAACACGGGATTGATCATCCGTTAGATGCCCCGAATCTAGCAGAGCCTTTCGGATCTGCTCACCCAGAGATTGCAAACGTTTATAAGGACTCTTATAGCGGAGGTAGCGCCAAGATGCAAAGACTAAAAAGAGGAGACATGCTGTCGTAAGCCACCAAACACCGATCAATCTCAGTCTAAATAGCAAGACCAACAAATCTACTGCCAACAAGAGCAATGACATGCGAACCCATTTTAATGCATCAAGCAAGAGCATGACTGGGACCTTCTGTTTTTGAGTTGCGACTTCTGTAACTACCTCGAACTGATCCGCTACGACAAGAGCTTCCTGCCATTTTTGTCTCAAGCCTGCTCGATCCTTGGAGAGACTCTTAACTCGCTCATTGTACTCACTGATTTGCTTTTTCTTAAAAGGGGGCTTTGGAAAATCCAAACGATCCAAACCGGTCTCAATACTCTCCTGATTATAGGCCAATCCAAGAAAATGCTCCATCCGTCGCGACAAGGTCTGCAGATCTTGATTGCTCTCTGGTCTAGGCTCCTCACCAGGAAGAGTGATAAGTGCTTGCGCTTGAACGGCTACCAGATGCCAGATGTTACTGGTCTTTTCTGGATGTCCCGACCAGATACGAATGGCACGCCCGCGCATCTGGTTACTCAGCATAAAGCTCCCCACAAAGCTTCCGAGGATTAGGGAATTAACGCAAGGAGCATCCCAACCCTCTCCGAGGAGAGACTTGGTTCCGACTAGGACTTGAATCCGCCCTCGTTGAAAAAGCTCCGTCACTGCCGCTACGATTCCCTTAGCTGAGCTCGGAAAACCAACCTGCACATAATCTTTTGGATCCAAGTGACCAATAGGTGAGAAACTAAGAGGAACCTGAGGCAAGAGATCCTTAAACTCTGCTGCCACATCGGTAGGCAAAATAACGACACTACCTGACAAGACAGCCAAAGACACAGGTATCTCTTGCTCCTGAGCTTTTCGACGAATGCTTTCAAAATAAGGGAGTACCCCCAACTGAGAAATGGTTGCCTGATTATCTCCCAGATAGGTGGCAAAATCCTTGCGAATATAGTCAGCTAGTACTAACTGTCTCAGTTCCAGACCTAGACTCTCATACTCCGTCAAAAAGATATCGGCAATGGCAGACAACTTCCCTAGAGATTGGCTTAAAATCTGGTCAGAAGCCTTAGACTTAACCAGATAAACCTGACGTTTTTCCACCAACCCACGCGCCTTCAAGTCAGCCTCTAACTTTTTCCTATATCCATCTGGATCCTCATACCAATCTGGTGTCTGATAGAGTATGCTCTGCAACAGCGTCTCCAGCCAGTAGGAGGTCAATGCTGGAAGCTTCTGGGTTCCCAGTAAATTTTGCAAAGAGGGAGGAATCGTTAACCCCTGAGAATGCATATAAATCAACATAGCAGACAAGTACTTGGGATCTTCTAAAAGCAAATCAGATGAAATATCCCCTTTGAGGACCTTAGACCCTGCTACAAATGTTTGAAAATCAGGATCGACTATAAGGTGATGAATATAGTCCCACTTAGTCTCCTCAAACCGTTTGAGACGTTCCGCCTCTTCAGCTGTTGGTGAACACATATAGACAAAATCCTGATGAGGGCAAAGAGTGTCTTCCTTGACTAGTTCAGGTACCGTGATTTCTTGATCGATCTCCCCGCACATTCGGATATAGCGTTCCCAGAGTTCAGGCTCGCTGTCATAAGGTGGTGTCGCTGTCAGAGAGATGACTTGCAGCGGTTCATACTGCTTGCGAAAGGCTTCCAGACTTTTCCACCATTCATTGCGCAGGTGGTGGCATTCGTCCAAACAAAGAGTCGCAACTTTCTGAGCTCTTAGGCTTGCAAGCAAATCAAACCCCATAAAATCCTCTGCTTCTCCATCTTCTTGTGATTGAAGTTGGTTCATGGCACTATGAAAAGCCTGATAGGTCACAATCGTTAATGCCTTCATCTCCTTTAAGTTTTGGGAAACGAGGTCTGAAAGCCTCTGGCCATCCTCTAGAAAAGCTGTTTGAATCCTATCTACCCATTGTTCACGAATAGTGACAGTCGGAACTAAGATGAGGGCTGGGTTGCCAAAACGAGCGATTAGCTCGATACCAATGGTGGTCTTTCCAGACCCTGGAGCGGCCACTAGATGAACATGACCGTCTGCTTGATAGTCCTGAAAACGATCCAAGACCTGTTTTTGATATTGGCGCCAGCTTCCTTTAAAGTTTAAACCTAACATGATACCCCTCATTCTATACCGTCTTTTTCTTATTCTCATTTTACCACACTTATTTCTCCAGTCAGATAATCCAGATAGTTTTTCTCCATAAAATATGGTATAGTAGAATCATACTATCTATGAGGAGTTTACATGTCACAGGATAAGCAAATGAAAGCTGTTTCTCCCCTTCTACAGCAAGTCATCAATATTTCATCTATCGTCGGGGGAGTCGGCACCTTGATTTTCTGTATTTGGGCCTATCAGGCAGGAGTGTTACAGTCCAAGGAAACCCTATCGGCCTTTATCCAGCAAGCTGGGGTTTGGGGGCCACCACTCTTTATCTTTTTACAGATCCTACAAACCGTTGTTCCGATCATTCCGGGAGCTTTGACCTCAGTGGCTGGGGTCTTTATTTACGGCCATATCATTGGAACCATCTATAACTATATCGGCATCGTGATTGGCTGTGCCATTATCTTTTACCTCGTGCGCCTCTATGGAGCTGCCTTTGTCCAGTCCGTCGTCAGCAAGCGCACCTATGACAAGTACATCGGTTGGCTAGATAAGGGCAATCGCTTCGAGCGTTTCTTTATCTTTATGATGATCTGGCCGGTTAGCCCAGCTGACTTTCTGTGTATGCTGGCTGCCCTCACCAAGATGACCTTCAAACGCTATATGATTATTATCATTTTGACCAAGCCCTTTACCCTAGTGGTTTACACTTATGGTTTGACTTATATTATTGATTTCTTCTGGCAGATGTTTTGAGAATAGAATATAGCCTGATACTAAATATACTTTGGTATGGAAATCATGCCTATTTTTCGATAGTGAATCAAGAACTAACCTAGCCTTTCCGCCGTGATAAAAACACCTGAAATCTCATGGTTTCAGGTGTTCGGAAACTTTGAGACATTGTGCTCAAAGTTTAGGTATGGAATTTCGAAGAAAGTCGCTACCGTCCGTAATCACTTAAGGAAAGGCTCAAAAAAATTGTCTTCAAACAAAACATCCGTTTGGTTGCCCAAGCGGATGTTTTCTTTGTTTTATTTTGCGACGCTTTTAGCGAGAACAAAGTTCCCAAGTGTTGCGGAACCATTGCCTGCGACTGCTGGAGTTACGATGTAGTCACGCACGTCTGGTACTGGTAGGTAGCCATTGAGAAGAGCAGTGAATTTCTCACGTACACGGTCCAGCATGTGTTGCTGTGCCATGACGCCACCACCAAAGACGATCACATCTGGACGGAAAGTCACTGTTGCGTTGACCGCAGCTTGAGCGATATAGTAGGCTTGAACATCCCAAACAGAGTTATTAAGTTCGATGTTTTCACCACGAATACCTGTACGAGCTTCTAGACTTGGTCCAGCCGCAAAGCCTTCCAAACAACCCTTATGGAAAGGACAGACGCCGTTAAATTCTTTTTCTACATCCATTGGGTGTTTATCCACATAGTAGTGACCCATCTCAGGGTGACCCACACCACCGATAAACTCACCACGTTGGATAACACCTGCACCGATACCTGTACCGATCGTGTAGTAAACCAAGTTTTCGATACGGCCACCAGCATTGTTACGAGCAACCACTTCACCATAGGCAGAGCTGTTCACGTCTGTGGTGAAATACATGGGTACGTTGAGGGAGCGGCGAAGGGCACCAAGTAGGTCTACATTTGCCCAATGAGGTTTTGGAGTCGTTGTGATAAAACCATAGGTTTTTGAGTTTTTGTCGATATCGATAGGACCAAAGGAACCGATGGCAAGACCTGCAAGATTATCGAATTTTGAAAAGAATTCGATGGTTTTATCGATAGTTTCGATTGGAGTTGTTGTAGGAAATTGTGTTTTTTCTACAATATTAAAATTTTCATCTCCGACAGCACAGACAAACTTTGTACCGCCCGCTTCTAAGCTTCCATATAATTTTGTCATGATAAACCTCTTATCTTTGTTTTCTCTATTATAGCACATTTTAAAGGGCTAGATTTCTCAATATTTTAGATTTTCCTCTGTAAATCTTACAATCCAAGTAAAAACGAACAAACATGATATTTGTTCGTTTTGTTTTTAGATCTGGTTTTCGAAGAGGACTAGGCTTTCACTTCGATGATAGCGTCACCCTTGACAACTGAACCGCTTGCGACTGGTGTCACAGAAGCGTAGTCTGCTGTGTTGGTTACGATAACCATTGTTGTGTCGTCAAGACCTGCAGCAGCGATTTTGTTTGAGTCAAAGGTTCCGAGAACATCACCAGCTTTGACCTTGTCGCCTTGAGCAACTTTTTGTTCAAAACCTTCACCGTTCATAGTCACCGTATCGATACCAACGTGGATCAAGATTTCAGCTCCATTAGCTGTCTTCAAACCGTAAGCATGTCCTGTGGCAAAAGCAATCGATACTTCCGCATCAGCTGGTGCATAAACCACACCTTGGCTTGGTTTTACTGCGATACCTTGTCCCATTGCACCACTTGAAAAGACTGGATCATCAACATTCTCAAGGGCAACTACGTCCCCAACGATTGGAGTTTGGATTGTTTCGTTTTGAGGAGCTACTGGAATGTTACCAGTTGTTTCTTCTTGAACCAAACGTTCTGTCGCTACTTCAGAAGCAACTTCTTTTTCATCCTCGTAACCAAACATGTATGTAAGGGCAAAACCAAGAACGAATGATACAGCTACCATAAGAAGGTATTGAAGCAATTGGCCATTACCAACGTACAACATTGTACCAGGGATGATGGTGATACCATTACCAGTACCAGCAAGTCCAAGGATAGAAGCCAATCCACCACCGATAGCACCAGCGATTAATGAAAGGAAGAATGGTTTACGGAAGCGCAAGTTCACCCCGAAGATAGCAGGCTCTGTAATACCGAGGAAGGCAGAAAGAGCAGCTGGGAAAGCAAGTGTTTTCAGTTTAGGATTCTTCGTTTTAACACCAACGGCAACAGTTGCAGCACCTTGAGCTGTCATCGCTGCAGTGATGATGGCGTTAAATGGGTTCGCATGGTCGGCAGCAAGCAACTGCACTTCAAGCAAGTTGAAGATGTGGTGCACACCTGATACGACGATCAATTGGTGAACCCCACCGATGACCAAACCACCAAGACCGAATGGCAAGGCAAGAATCGCTTTTGTTCCGAGAAGGATGTAGTTTTCAACAACGTGGAAGACTGGTCCGATGACAAAGAGTCCAAGGATAGACATGACCAAAAGTGTCACGAACGGTGTCACCAAGAGATCCAAGACATCTGGAACCACTTTGCGGAGAGCTTTTTCAAACTTGGCTCCGACCACCCCAATGATGAAGGCTGGAAGAACGGAACCTTGCAAACCAACAACAGGAATGAAGCCAAAGAAGTTCATAGCTGTTACTTCACCACCTGATGCTACAGCCCAAGCGTTTGGAAGTGAACCAGAAACCAGCATCATACCAAGGACGATACCAACAGCTGGATTTCCACCGAATACGCGGAAGGTTGACCATACAACCAAACCTGGCAGGATGATGAAGGCTGTATCTGTGAGGATTTGGCTGTAAATGGTAACATCTTCTGGAAGTGTCATTCCAAGAGCGTTCATGAGACCACGAAGACCCATGAAGAGACCAGTTGCTACGATAACTGGGATGATTGGCACGAAGACGTCACCGAAAGTACGGATAGCACGTTGGAACCAGTTTCCTTGTTTAGCAGCTTCAGCTTTCATGTCTTCTTTAGAAGAGGTTGGCAAACCAAGTGCAACGACTTCGTCGTACATCTTGTTTACTGTACCAGTCCCAAAGATGATTTGGTATTGACCTGAGTTAAAGAAAGCACCTTGAACTTTATCCAAGTTCTCAATCACTTCCTTATTGATTTTCCCTTCATCTTTGACCATGACACGTAGACGAGTCGCACAGTGGGCTACACTGTTGACATTTTCACGTCCGCCAAGGGCTTCGATGACCTTTTTTGCAATATCCTGATTGTTCATTTGCAAAAATCTCCTTATAAAATTTTGTTCTTGTTTGAAAGCGATTTTATTCGCCCTACGACTATTATTTTATCACGTTTCTAAAATATGTCAAGCGTTTTGCAGAAATTTTTATTCTCTTTCTTTTTCCTCTGATTATTTTTGCTCGTTTTTGAGGGAAATTCTCTTTTTACTCAAAAAAATATCTTTATACTTGAGGAATCAAGGCTTTTATTTACATTTTCTTTCATTTTTTCGTGAAAATTTGCCAGATTTCCTTTACTTGATTTCTGGCAATCGTTTGACATATTTTTCTTTTTTTAACATAAAAGACTTGCTTTTTTTGCCGAAAACGTTTACTATTAATAGTAGAATAGAACTTATGGAGGAAAGATAAAATGGAATGGACAACCGAGCGCCGTTATAGACGCTATGAAGACTGGTCTAATGATGAAATCAAACAAATCAAGGAAAAGATGGCTCAATCTCCTTGGCATACTCGTTACCATGTCGAGCCTAAAATGGGCCTTCTCAATGATCCAAATGGCTTTTCTTATTTCGATGGCAAATGGATTCTCTTTTACCAAAACTTCCCCTTTGGTGCAGCCCATGGGTTGAAGTCTTGGGTGCAGCTTGAAAGTGATGATTTGGTACACTTTACAGAAACTGGAGTCAAAGTTTTGCCAGATACTCCATTAGATAGCCACGGTGCCTACTCTGGTTCTGCCATGCAGTTCGGCGATCAGTTGTTCCTATTTTATACTGGAAATGTCCGTGATGAAAACTGGATCCGTCACCCTTACCAGATTGGGGCTTTGATGGATAAGGATGGCAAGATTACAAAGATTGACAAGATCTTGATTGACCAGCCAGCAGACTCTACTGACCACTTCCGTGACCCACAAATTTTTAACTTCAAGGGTCAATATTATGCCATCGTCGGTGGACAGGACTTGGAGAAAAAAGGCTTCGTCCGTCTCTACAAGGCTGTGGACAATGATTATACAAACTGGCAAGCAGTTGGCGACCTTGACTTTGCTAACGACCGCACTGCCTACATGATGGAATGCCCAAATCTGGTCTTTGTAGGGGAGCAACCTATCCTTCTCTACTGCCCACAAGGATTGGATAAGATTGTTCTAGACTACGACAATATCTACCCAAACATGTACAAAATCGGGGCTTTCTTTGATCCTGAAAACTCCAAAATGGTAGATGTGTCACCCCTTCACAACCTAGACTACGGTTTTGAAGCCTATGCAACTCAAGCCTTTAACGCTCCAGACGGACGTGCATTGTCTGTCAGCTGGCTTGGGTTACCAGATGTAGCCTACCCATCTGATCGTTTTGACCACCAAGGAACTTTCTCCTTGGTCAAGGAACTCACTATCAAAGATGGCAAACTCTACCAATATCCTGTCGCAGCTGTCAAAGAACTTCGTGCTTCTGAAGAGGTCTTCTCAAACCGTGCTCAAACCAATAACACTTATGAATTGGAGCTCAACTTGGAAGCCAATAGCCAGAGCGAGATTGTCTTACTTGCTGACAAAGAAGGTAAGGGACTTTCAATCAACTTTGACCTTGTAAATGGTCAAGTGACAGTGGATCGTAGCCAGGCTGGAGAACAGTATGCCCAAGAATTTGGAAGCACTCGTTCATGCCCAATCGAAAAGCAAGCTACTACTGCTAACATCTTCATCGACAATTCTGTCTTTGAAATTTTCATCAATAAAGGAGAAAAAGTATTTTCTGGTCGCGTCTTTCCGCATGCCGATCAAAACGGTATCCTGATCAAGTCTGGAAAACCAACCGGAACTTATTATGAATTAGATTATGGTCGCAAAACTAACTGATGTCGCCAAACTTGCAGGCGTCAGCCCCACTACCGTCTCACGGGTTATCAATAAAAAAGGCTATCTGTCTGAAAAAACCATTCTCAAGGTCAATGAAGCCATGAGAGAATTGGGCTATAAGCCCAACAATTTAGCTCGTAGTCTCCAAGGAAAATCAGCTAAGTTAATCGGCTTGATTTTCCCAAATATTTCCAATGTTTTCTATGCTGAATTGATAGGTAAGTTGGAAAACCAACTCTTTAAGAATGGATACAAGACCATCATCTGTAACAGCGAGCACGACTCTGAAAAAGAACGAGAGTACATTGAAATGCTGGAGGCCAATCAGGTCGATGGTATCATTTCTGGAAGTCACAACTTGGGAATCGAAGACTACAATCGTGTGACGGCACCGATTATTTCCTTTGACCGAAACTTGTCTCCAGACATCCCTGTCGTCTCCTCTGATAACTACGGTGGCGGGGTCCTCGCAGCCCAAACTCTGGTTAAGACTGGAGCCCAGTCTATCATCATGATTACAGGAAATGATAACTCGAATTCACCGACTGGACTGCGCCACGCTGGTTTTGCCTCTGTTCTACCAAAAGCGCCTATTATCAATGTTTCGAGTGACTTTTCTCCCGTCCGAAAAGAAATGGAAATCAAGAATATCTTGACCCATCAGAAACCAGATGCGATTTTTGCTTCGGATGATTTGACAGCTATCCTGGTTATCAAAATTGCTCAAGAGCTGGGAATTTCTGTTCCTGAAGAGCTCAAGGTCATCGGCTATGATGGGACCTACTTTATCGAGAACTACTATCCTCACCTGACAACGATTAAGCAACCTATGAAGGAGATTGCCCAACTCACTGTCGATCTTCTCTTGCAGAAGATTGAAGGCAAGGAAGTTGCGACAACTGGTTACTTCTTACCAGTCACCCTATTACCAGGAAAAAGTATTTAATACTCTTCGAAAATCTCTTTAAACCATGTCAGCTTCCATCTGCAGCCTCAAAACAGTGTTTTGAGCAGCCTGCGGCTAGCTTCCTAGTTTGCTTTTTGATTTTCATTGAGTATAAACACAAGAAAACTCAGACGAATTCGTCTGAGCTTTTTATGATCTTAAGTTTTCGAGATAGCGCTGGGCTGTCTCTAAGTTAAAGGTTTTATCTGCGATGAGGCGCTCAACGAGGGGAGCAACCTCGGACTCACTAGCACCTGCTAGGAGAGCTAGGGATTTGGCCTGCAATTTCATGTGGCCTTGCTGGATGCCCGTACTGACTAAGGCTTTGAGGGCCGCAAAGTTTTGGGCAAGACCGATGGACACGATAATCTGAGCTAATTCCTTGGCTGAAGGATTTCCTAGTAGTTCATGACTAAGGGCTACACGAGGGTTGAGACCGATAGAGCCACCCTTGGTCGCTACGGGCATGGGTAGGGTCATCTCACCGACCAATTCTTCTGAATCCCTATCTAGACTCCATCGGCTGAGGCCTTGATAGCGTCCATCTCGACTGGCAAAGGCATGAGCCCCAGCTTCGATGGCACGCCAGTCATTACCCGTGGCTATTAAAATGGCATCGATACCATTAAAAATCCCTTTATTATGAGTCGCTGCTCGGTAGGGATCAGCCTGCGCAAACTGGCTAGCCAAGGCTATTTTCTCCGCAATTTCTCGTCCTTGGTCCCTTTGGGAACTCAAGTAGCGAAAGGCGATACGACAGCTTGCAGTCACCAGAGAATCGGTCGCGTAGTTGGACAGGATTCCCATGAGACTCTGTCCCTGACTGAGTTCTTCTAAGACTGGCTTCAAGGCTTCCAGCATGGTGTTGAGCATATTGGCTCCCATGGCTTCCTGGGTATCGACATGGAGATAAGCAACGAGAAAGTCTGTTTCACCTTTGATCTGCTCTACATGCAAATCACGCGCCCCACCTCCACGTTTGACGATAGAAGGATAGGCTTGATTTGCAAGTTCCAAGAGTTCGGCCTTCTTGCTGGCAATCTTCTCTTGCGCTTGTTCAGGTTCAGCAACTTGATAAAGGGCTACCTGACCGATCATCTGGCGCTCATGTACTTGAGCAGTAAAACCGCCTGCTCGCTTGATGATTTTGCTGGCATAGCTGGCCGCAGCAACCACGGACGGTTCTTCTGTCACATAGGGAACTGTGTAGTTCTGACTATTCACCACAAGCTCTGGAACGATTGAATAAGGCAGAGAGAATGTTCCCACCACATTTTCACTCAGCTGGTCTGCAACAGCCAAGCTGACTTGTTCATCCTGCTCGAGACTGGTTTGCTTTTCATGACTAAGGAGCGCCTGAGCTCGCAACAACTCAAGGCGCTCATGGTACGATTTTTTAGAAAATCCATTCCAACTTATCTTCATTATTTTTCAACCTTGCTATAACGGCGTTGGTGGTCGACAATCTCCACCAAGGCATAGTCTTGATGTTCATAGCCTGCAAATTGGGCTGAACCAGATTCATCCAACTGCACCTCTTCGAAGAAGACTTTTTCATAGTCTGCAACGGATAGGGCTGTACGCTGCTGGAGTTTGCTCAAGCGATCCTTATCAAGGTAAGCCTCATAACCTTCGACCAATTCACCACTAAAGAACTCTGAAACCGCTCCACTTCCATAACTGTAGAGGGCAATTTTATCGCCAGCCTTCAAAGTCTCTGCATTTTCCAAAAGGGAGAGGAGGCCGAGGAAGAGGGAACCTGTATAGATATTTCCAATCATCTGACTGTAGAGAATGGATTTGTCAAAGTTTTCTTGCAAACTATCCTGCTTCTCCTGAGATAGAGTCTTGTCCATCATCTTGCGCAAGCCTTTTAGGGCCAACTTAGGATAAGGCAAGTGGAAACAGATGGCCGCAAAGTCACCCATGGTCCAATCATAGCGCTTCTTGTATTCATCCCAAGTCGTCGTGAGACTGTCCAGATATTGCTGGGTTGAATAAACACCATTGACATAAGGAGTCGTTGAATAGTTTGGACGCCAGAAATCCATGATGTCACGAGTTTGAGCAACATTATCATTGTTAAAGGCCATAATGCGTGGATTTTGCGTGATAAGCATGGCTACACTTCCAGCACCCTGGGTTGGCTCACCCGGAGTTGCCACACCATACTTGGCAATATCACTAGCGATGACCAAGACCTTGGACTCTGGAGAATTTTCCACATGCAGTTTAGCATAATGAAGGGCAGCTGTTGCTCCATAGCAGGCTTCTTTGATTTCAAAGCTACGGGCGAAAGGCTGGATGCCTAATAGACCATGAACAAAGACCGCTGCCGCCTTACTCTGATCAATTCCTGACTCGGTCGCCACGATGACCATGTCGATTTCTTCTTTTTCTTTATCTGTGAGGATAGAGTTGCTTGCACTGGCAGCCAAGGTAACAATGTCCTCAGTCAGTGGTGCAATACTAATTTCATTTAACAAGAGTCCCTTGCTAAATTTTTCGGGGTCAACGCCCCTCGCTTCTGCTAAGTCTTGTAATTTCAAGACATATTGACTGGTCGCAAAACCAATCTTATCAATACCGATTGTCATATTTACCTCTGTATTTTCATTCATTGTAAAAAATCGTTTCATTCTATTTTATCACAAATAGGGGCAAAAGAGAGAAAAAAGACTTGATTCACCAAATCAAGCCTTGTCTTTGACAGAGTTAAGAGGAGATTCCTCGTTGTTTTCGGATGTAGTAATAGAGCTTTAAAATCACCGTTCCACTTGCCATCCCGATAGAAATGACCAGAGCCAACATAACCACTAGAGTCGCACTGGCAAGGGCATGACTGTAATCGCCTGTTACAAAAAAAGCAGTCGTCCGATAGGATAAATAACCTGGCACCAAGGGGGCAAGAATAGCCAAAACAAAGACCACCGCTGGTGTCTTGTAGAGAATACTTAAAATCTGGCTGATACAAGAACCTACCACCGCCGCGATAAAGGTCGCAACGATGACATTGGTTGGTTCTTTTAGAACAAGATAGAGGAGCCAAACGCCCATTCCCAAAATACCACCAGGTAGGAGCATGGAGCGTTGAACATTCAGTACGATTAAAAAGGTGATAATGGCGAGTAAACTCGCCACTGCTTGGAGCAAAATACTTGTTAGATTCATCTTATGTCATCAAAACCAGGGCGACAGAGGTACCAGCCCCTAAAGCGAGGGTAATGAGCAAAGATTCAAACATCTTGCTCATACCAGAGTTGATATGGTTGGTCATGATATCCCGAACCGCATTTGTCAGAGCGATCCCTGGAACAAAGGGCATGACTGCTCCTGCTATGATTAGGTCTGCTGTCGAAGGAAATCCAGTGTAGCGGGCCCAGAACTGGGCAATCAAGCCAAAAACAAAGGCTCCCGCAAAGGCTGTTA
>NZ_KQ970235.1:226041-231126 GCF_001579025.1 Streptococcus oralis | reverse complement strand
AAGGAAGGGGTTGATTGCCGATTTCTTTCAGCTTTCTAAAGGCTGTCGAGAGATCAATCTGTCCTCCCACAAGCTCCCGTGATACTTGGTTGACATCACAAACTTTTTCGATGTTATAGGAGGATGATGTCACTCGCTTCATTCGAGAAATATTAGTATTTTCAATAGAAAAGAAAATAGCAGCGGGCATGGCAAGTACATTGCAATCCATAATCCCTTGTGAATGAGCAATACGAATCATGGTATCCTCAACCCGATGAATCTCCGAACCACTTTTCAGGAGAATGGTTCCAGCTAACATAATGACATCAATGACGGCATTCAACTCTCTCGATTCGTCCATTTTCTCCTCCTTTTTTCTACTCCCTATATTTTATCACAAAATCTTGTTAAAAAAAATCTTTGTCATGATTTCATGACAAAGAGTCGTTTAATCTCGAGAACTTTCGCGGTTTCCTTCATTGTTTGGTTGATTCGTTGGAGGATTATTTCCTTGTTGATTACCTTGTTGGTTCCCTTGATTTGGTGTTGTTGTAGAACCCTGGTTCCCTCGTTGGGCAGGATTAGAGGATGAAGTTGACGGCGGTGTTTTCGGTTTGTAAATCGAAATCTTGATACGCGTGCTAGCAAGGTCAACCTTTTCACCAGCTTTTGGTGTTTGATCTACAACCGTACCCTCTGCTGTTCCTTCAGGAGCAGTCGATACTTCAATAACCTCAATATTAGCCTCTTTTACTCCGACAATCTGAGTCAGATTATTCTTAGTAAATTCGAGACTTGAGCCGATGTAGCTAGGCATGCTGACACTGGTCACCTTCTTGGCAACTGTTAAGGTAATCGTGGTGGCTTTTGAAAGGTCATAAGTTGAACCCGAAGCAGGGGTTTGTCTCAGGATAGTTCCTGGTTCGCTTTCGCTGGATTCTTCCTCTTCCATCTGGATTAGATTTTCTGGTACCTTCTTCTCCTTGAGTTCAGCTACAACTTCTGTGTACTTGCGTCCGACGTAATTGCTCAATTGGAAGGATTGCTTGCCAGAAGAAACAACCAAATTGACCTTGGTCCCTTCTTTTCGGCCACTGCCAGCTTCAGGATCGGTTCGAATAACGCGTCCTTCCGCTACTGTATCACTAGCCTCCGATTTCTCTTCACCAGCTTCAAACTTGGATTTTTTAAGAGCTTCCTTAGCCTCAGCAACGGTTTGTCCAGCTACGTTAGGAATAGCAATCGTTGCTGGTGTTCTTGACAAAATCCAGACCAAAGAGGCTGCAACCAATAGAAGACTAGCCAAAAGAATCATATAGCGAGCCTTAAACTTCCGTTTCTTGGCTGGCTTTGGCGCTGGAGCCGGCTCTGCCACTGGTTGAGTTGGTTTCTTTGGCTGAGGGCGTTCTTCTTGCGTCGGAGCTTTAGGAATAGACGTCAGTGTACTTTGTGGAACTTTAGGTAAAGTCTTAGTGTCTGCCTTACTCGCATCGTCAAAGACCAGTTTCGGCTCATTGCGACGATTATAAGACAAGCTAGTTGACAAGTCCACATACATTTCTGAAACAGACTGATAACGGTCTGACAACTTCTTAGCAGTTGCCTTGATGACAACATTTTCTAAAGCCTGAGGGACAGATGGATTTTCAGCTATGACGGACGGAAGTGGTTTCTGGAAATGCTGGAGGGCAATCGTAACCGCGCTATCCCCATCATAAGGGATATGTCCCGTCAGCATCTCATAGAAGATAATCCCCATTGCATAGATATCACTCTGGAAGGTCGCTTTAGAACCACGCGCTTGCTCAGGTGACAAATAATGAACAGAGCCTAACATTGAGTTTGTCTGGGTCAGACTGGTCTCCGCAAAGGCTACGGCAATCCCAAAGTCCGTGACCTTAGCTGTGCCGTCAGGTGTCAAGAGGATATTTTGAGGTTTCAAATCACGGTGAACAATTCCTCGAGTATGGGCTAAGCGCATGGCCAAGAGGATTTGCCCCATGATCCGAACTGCTTCTTCATTTGAAAGAGGGTAGTGTTCTTTGATATAACGCTTGAGGTCAAGGCCTGCTACGTATTCCATAGCTAGGTACTGTTGACCGTCTTCCTCACCAATATCTGTTATCCGAACGATATGAGGATGGTCCAGATCCGCCATGGCCCTCGCTTCACGCTGGAAACGTGCCACAGCAATAGGGTCTGTCTGGTAGTTGGTCCTCAGGACCTTCACTGCCACTTCTTCCCCGTCTAGGATCAAATCCTTGGCCAAGTAAACATCTGCCATGCCTCCTCGACCAATCTGCTTGACAATCCGATACCGCCCGGCAAAAATCTTGCCGATTTGGATCATTCTGCTGCCTCCTCGTTCATGTAAACAAGGGCAACCGTAATGTTGTCTAAACCTCCTGCATTGTTAGCGAAGCGAATGAGGGTTGCCGCCTTGTCTGCTAGGGAAATATCACTGGTTACGATATCATAAATCTCGCTTGCCGAAATCATATTGGTCAAACCATCACTATTGAGCAAGAGATAATCTCCTGACTCCAGTGTAATCATCCCAAAATCTGGCTGGATTTCATCTTTTTGTCCGATAGACTGGGTGATGATATTCTTTTGAGGGTGAGTTTCTGCTTCTTCTGGAGTCAATTGACCAGCCTTGAGCAATTCGTTGACCAAGGAATGGTCACTCGTCAACTGGTGGTATTCTTCTCCACGAATCAAACCGATACGAGAATCTCCAATGTGAGCATAGATGGCTTGGTTATCAATAAACGCAACAGCTTCTAGCGTTGTTCCCATGCCTCTGTATGCTTCGTCCTGACCTAGTTGATGAATTTTTTGATTTTCAATCTCTAGGTAGTGGGCAAACCACTCACGAACTTCATTGACTGAGTCAATTTGGGTATCCACCCAAGCCACACCAAGGTCTGTTACCGCCATCTCACTAGCGATATTTCCTGCACAGTGTCCTCCCATCCCGTCAGCCAAGATGATCATAGTGCGTCCTGCTCGGTTGACAAAGTGATTGACATAGTCCTGATTATTTGTCCGTTTCTGACCAACATCTGTTAATAATGCTATTTCCATTGTGTCAGTTCCTTCCTATTCTGATATCTTGCGAAATTGGCTAATAAAGAATCCATCACTTCCATACAATTCTGGAGTAATCAGGATACAGCCATCTTTCAGGATATCTTTACATTCGTGTTCTAGTTTAACCTGCTCGAACTCGGGATGACTTTCTAAAAACGCCTTGACGACTTGAAAGTTCTCCTCAGAGACAATAGTACAGGTACTATACGTTATTATACCACCTTTTCGTAGTGTTTGACAAACACTACCTAATATTTCCAGCTGAATTTCCTGTAAGGAGGTGAAATCTGCCGTTTCTTTATTGTATTTGATGTCTGGTTTGCGACGTAAAAGTCCAATCCCAGAACAAGGAGCATCTACTAAAATCTTATCAAAAGAGTCCTTTTCAAAAAACTCATGCACTTTTCTGGCATCCAATTTTTGCGTTTGCACTCGATCTGCCACAGCCAAACGCTCTGCATTTTCTTGGATCAAGTCCAACTTATGATCATAAAGATCCAAAGCCGTCACCTTACCGGACGTGAGGTAAGAAGCCATATGGGCTGTTTTTCCACCCGGAGCAGCACAGGCATCCAGGACCTGTTCATGGCCTTGTAGATCAAGAGTCGGAGCAACCAGTTGACTGGACTCGTCTTGGATGGTTATAGCCCCTTCTGCGAACAAATCATGTCCTGCAAAGTGGCCTTGCTCCTTGACCAGACCAGTGGCCGCCAAAGGGGAATCGGTCGCTTCTAACAAAGCTTTGATTTCCTCTTTTCGGCTCAAATCAGCTACACGGATACTGGCTTTGTTGCGCACCAAGAGACTTTTAAAGATGGCTTGTGCTCGCTCTTCACCGTATTCTTCCTTGAGTTTAGATACTAGCCAAACTGGGAGAGAATAGGTAAAGGAATCACGCTTATTTTTTCGCTTAATGCTGTCAATATCTGGCCAGCCTTCTCGTAAGATACGACGCAGGACGGCGTTGACCAATTTCTCACTGCCTTTTTTACGGGCTTTGGCTAGCTCTACCGCTTCATTAACAACAGCGTGATTAGGAACCTTATCCAGATACCGAAGTTGGTAGGCGCTCAGAAGGAGCAGGATATAGAGCCAGTTATCTAACTTATCTCTGTCTTCGATAAAGTGGGACAGATACCATTCCAGAGTGAGTTTTCGGGCTACCGTTCCGTAGATAATCTCTGTCACCAACCCCTTATCTGCTACTGAGAGGTGACTGCCCTTGAGGTGTTTATTTAAGGCAATATTGGAATATGCTTGGTTAACCAAAACATCCTCTAGCACTGCTAGAGCAAGACTTCTAGCCGTTTCTACTTTAGTCACCAAATCGTTCTCCTACAGTCAATGTCCGTCCAACTCCATTGAGGAAGGAAGAAATGTCCATCTTAGGCTTTCCAGCTGGCTGGACTTGCTTGAGAGATAGGGCACCTTCTGCCGTTGCGACGATCAATTCCTTCTTGCTAATAGACAGAATCTCACCTGGATTTCCCTGATCTTCTACTGGTAGAGCTTCATAAATTTTAAAGCGGTCTCCCTTGAGAAAAGTGTGGGCAACAGGCCATGGATTCATGCCACGGATTTGGTTGAAGAGTTGACGGTTAGTCTTATTCCAGTCCAACTTTTCTTCCTCTGGTTTGATATTTGGCGAGAAAGTGACCTGACTTGGGTCCTGAGGCACAGGTTTGATCTCCCCAGCAATATAGCCAGGAAGGGTGTCCAAAAGCAAGTCACGACCAACAATCGCTAATTTCTCAAACAAGGTGCCGACATTGTCCTCATCTGTTATAGGAATGCTACGACGAGAAATCATATCTCCTGCATCCATTTCCTTAACCATCTCCATAATGGTCACACCAGCTTCCTCATCCCCTTGAATCAAGGCATAATGAATGGGTGCACCACCACGGTGTTTTGGAAGGAGGGAAGCGTGAACGTTGACCGCAAAGTTCATGCTATCAAGAAGTTTACTTGGGAGGAACTGCCCAAAAGCAGCGGTCACAATCCCATCCG
>NZ_KQ970235.1:224572-225717 GCF_001579025.1 Streptococcus oralis | reverse complement strand
ACTGGGGTTTCTTGGATTACTTTTTTACGACCGACAGCGCGGTCTGGCTGGGTTACAACAGCTAGAATCTCGTAACGATCATCTGATAACAACCCCTTCAAAACTGTTGCTGAAAAGTCGGGTGTCCCCATAAAGATTAGTTTCGTCATTTCTTCTCCTTCTTATAAAAATTGTTGCGGTTCATGGTCAATGCTGAGACGAAGCTCACTATTTTCCCGTTCTTGAGTCAAGGCCAAAACCCGATTGAGAGTCTGTCCCAGCTCATCTTCTAAACGGTATTTAATCAAAATCTGGTAATGATAAAGGTTGTGGGTACGGGCGATGGGTTTTGGCGTTGGTCCAAGGATTTTACTAGTTTCCGATAAACCTGAGCGCAAAATCCCCATAACTTCATAGGCACGTTTGACAACCTCTTCTTCTTTCTTGTGAGAGAGGGTAATCCCAATGGTGAAATAATAAGGTGGGTAGCCGAGTTGACGCCTAATACTCATTTCATAGGCGTAAAAACCTTCATAGTCCTGTTCCTTGGCAAAACGAATGGCATAGTGCTCAGGATTGTATGACTGGATCAAGACCTGCCCAGCTTTTTCCGCACGACCAGCACGACCAGCCACCTGAGTTAAGAGTTGGAAGGTTCTCTCAGAAGAACGGAAATCAGGCAAGTTCAGGGCTGTATCCGCATTGAGCACTCCGACTAGGGTCACATTGGGAAAATCCAAGCCCTTAGCAATCATCTGAGTTCCCAGCAAGATATCTGCTTCCCCTCGGCCAAACTGGTCAAGAAGAGCTTGGTGACTGCCTTTCTTACGAGTCGTATCCACATCCATCCGTAAAATGCGAGCCTGAGGAAAGAGTTCTGCTAGTTCATCATATGCTTTCTGAGTCCCTGTACCGTAGTAGCGAATACTGCGGCTTTGACAGTTGGGACAGACATGAGGAATCCCCTTTGAAAAGCCACAGTAATGGCAGTTCATGGTCTTGGTATCCATATGGAGAGTCAGAGAAATGTCACAGTTGGGACAGCTATCTACCGTTCCACACTCCCGACACATAACAAAGCTAGAATAACCCCGACGGTTGAGCATGAGGACTACCTGCTCTTTTTTATTCCAAGCGGTCTTGGATGGCTTCTAGCAAAGGAGGCG
>NZ_KQ970235.1:209857-224481 GCF_001579025.1 Streptococcus oralis | reverse complement strand
GTTTGATGTCTCTATTCTCGTCCGATATACGTACCGAAAGTCAATCACTTGAACCTCAGGAATAGTGGCTAAAGGATTGGCCCTTTGGGTCAGGCGTAAGTGTTGATAGACACCTTTGCCAGCCCGCGCACGACTCTCTAAGCTCGGTGTTGCCGAACCAAGGACCAGGGCTGCTTGATTATACTGGGCCCTTAGAATGGCGACCTCTCTAGCATGATAACGGGGATTGCTGTCTTGTTTGTAGCTAGCTTCATGTTCTTCATCGATAATCATGACACCCAGATTTTTCAGAGGAGCAAAGATAGCTGATCGAGCGCCAACAACAACTTGGGCATCGCCACGCTCAACCTTGCGCCATTCGTCGTACTTTTCACCATTGGACAGGCCTGAGTGGAGAATGGCTACTTTCTCGCCGAAACGAGCAATAAAACGCTCCGTCATTTGTGGCGTCAGAGAAATCTCAGGTACCAGCAAAATAGCCGTTTTCCCCTTGTCCAAGGCCCCTTGGATAATCTGCAAGTAAACCTCCGTTTTCCCACTTCCTGTAATCCCTTGAAGGAGGAAAGGAGGCGGTTGACTGCCAATAGCACTGACAACGGCATCACACGCCTTTCTTTGTTCTGGATTCAACTCCAAAGGTTGGCTCGCTTCAATGCCTTCAAAATAAGTAGCTGAGCGTTGCACTTCCTTTTGGACTATGGACACAGCTCCTTGCTCCACAAAGAAGTTGACTTGCTCGCGTGAGTAGGACTCTAACAAACTAGCCAGAGGAGCACTCTCAGGATGAGACAGCAAATAGTCTCTCAGCTCTGCCTTTTTCTTAGCACGCGCAGAAATCTCAATCTGCTCTAGCTGAGTAGCATCAACCTCATACCAAGACTGGGTCTTGACTTTCTTTTGATCGACTGCCTGGTATTCTAAGCGGAGTAGCCCTTTCCTGGTCAAGCGCATCATTTCTGCCTGTTTGGCAAGGTCTAGAGAAGAAAAGACTAGCGCATCTTCTGAACCAAACAGACGCTCTCGGTCTGACTGTCTCAGACCTTCCAGAGGATAGAGAATCTTATCATAACTGGAGTTTAAAAATCCTGGAAGCATGGCTTTTAGAATGGAGATTTTGTAAGAAAAGACGGACTTGCGTAGCTCCTCAGCCAGCCAGAGTTGCTCCTGGGTCAAGACGGGAGAAAAATCCAGCACCTCCGCAATCTCTTTCAAGTCCTGACCTTCCATCTCTTCATCTGACTGGGACTCCAGGCCCAGAACAATTCCTTGGATCAAGCGATTGCCCTTGCCAAAAGGAACATGGACCCGCATACCGGCTTCCAGCATCTCTACAAATTCCTCAGGGACCTTGTAGCTGTATGGCTGGTCTGTCTGCATCAGGGGAACATCCACGATAATCTTTGCAATAACCATCTTCTCACCTCCTTCTTGTCAGTACATTCTTGCAATAAGAAAAAATAAGATTGACGTCCCCCAACCTTAAATTTTTTCACCATCTTCTTTTTCTTTAGCGATTTGCTCTTTGATTTTCTTTTCTTCTTCTTCTTTGCGGCGTTTTTCTTCTTCGATACGGAGACGAACCGCTTCACGTTTTCCTTCTGGATCTGGGTGAATGGTTACATTTCCTGACTCGATTTCTTCCAAAGCGCGAAGAGTTGATTTTTCAGACTTAAACTCTTGAGTTGCTGGCGCACCGGCTTCTAGTTCGTGGGCACGCTTTGCTTCCAAGATTACGAGTGAATATTTTGATGGCACCTTGTCTAGCAAGGTATCGATAGAGGGTTTTAACATCATTTGCTTGTACCTGTTTCCTATAGTTTATCGAGTAGTTGGAGATTTTGGCAACATCTCCTGGTAATGACCAATGACACGGTCCACACGGAAGTGTTCTGCTTCGATCACACGCTTGACACGTTCAGCAGCGAGGGGCACCTGATCGTTGACAATGGCATAATCATACTCACGCATGAGGGCAATTTCTTCCTTGGCTTTTTCAATTCGTTGGGCAATCACTTCAGCGCTATCTGTTCCACGACCTACCAAACGATCTTGCAATTCATCCAAATCTGGTGGTGTTAGAAAGATAAAGACAGCATCTGGAACCTTTTTCTTAACCTGAAGAGCTCCTTGCACTTCAATCTCAAGAAAGACATCGATTCCCTTGTCCAGAGTTTCATTGACATAGGTCAGAGGAGTTCCATAGTAGTTACCGACATATTCTGCATATTCCAACATCTGACCTTGACGGATCAGCTCTTCAAACTCTTCACGAGTACGGAAGAAATAGTCCACTCCGTCCACTTCACCAGGACGTTGCGCGCGCGTCGTCATCGATACAGAGTATTGAAATTGATTCTCAGAATTCTCAAAAATCTCTCTTCTAACCGTTCCTTTCCCAACTCCTGAAGGACCAGAAAAAACGATTAGCAAGCCTCGGTCTGCCATTATGTCTCCTTTAGTTAGTCTGTGAAATAAAGTAAAATTTCTCTCGGATACTGATGATAGCGTCAGTTATCCTTCTACAGTCTTTCTATCTAGTGTAACAAAAAAGCAGTAATTTTTCAACTGCTCTTTCTTATTTATTTAGCATAATCTACTGCACGAAGTTCGCGGATTACGGTTACCTTGATATTTCCTGGGTAATCGAGATTGTTTTCAATTTTCTCACGAACTTTGTGAGCCAAGATTGTGACTTTGTCGTCCTTGATTTGTCCTGGATTAACCATGATACGGATTTCACGTCCTGCTTGAAGGGCAAAGCTATTTTGCACTCCTTCAAAGCCATTGGCGATTTCTTCCAAATCATGGAGACGCTTGATGTAGCTTTCAAGAGATTCACTACGAGCACCTGGACGGGCTGCACTCAAGGCATCTGCTGCAGCAACGATCACTGCAATGACGCTTTCGGCTTCCACATCGCCGTGGTGGCTAGCAATGGTATTCACCACAACTGGGTGTTCCTTGTACTTACGAGCCAATTCCGTACCAATCTCAACGTGGCTACCTTCAACCTCGCGGTCAATAGCTTTCCCGATGTCGTGAAGGAATCCAGCACGACGGGCAAGAGCTGCATTTTCACCAAGTTCACTGGCGATGATACCAGATAACTTAGCAACCTCAATCGAATGACGCAAGACATTTTGTCCATAAGAAGTACGGAACTGCAAGCGTCCCATGATCTTCATCAAGTCTGGATGGAGGTTTGGCGCACCAATCTCATAGGCAGCAGCCTCACCATATTCACGGATTTTATTGTCAATCTCTTGACGGTTTTTCTCCACCAACTCCTCGATACGAGCTGGGTGGATACGGCCATCCTTGAGCAACATTTCCATGGTCATACGAGCAATTTCACGACGAATCGGATCAAATCCTGACAAGGTTACCACTTCCGGTGTATCATCGATGATGACATCAACCCCTGTCAAACTTTCAAAGGTACGAATATTTCGACCTTCGCGTCCGATAATGCGTCCCTTCATGGTATCGTCTGGTAGATGAACTGTAGAGTTTGTTGACTCTGCTACATAGTCACCAGCGATACGCTGCATAGCCTGAACCAAGATATCTTTGGCAATCTTGTCTGAACGCTCCTTCACTTCTTGCTCAGCCTCACGAATGCGGCTAGCAATTTCCTTGCTCAAGTTTTCCTCTGTCTGAGCCAAGATAATATCTCGAGCCTCAGTTTGGGAAAGGGAACTGATACGTTCAAGTTCAGCTTCTTTTTGTCTTTCGACTTCCTCTAATTGCTCTTCACGTGCATCAAGGTTTTTTGCTCTATCAGAAATACTTTGTTCTTTTTGTTCAAGTGTTTTTTCTTTGTTCGTCAAATTGTCGTCTTTGCGGTCAAGGCTCGCAGCTCTCTCCGTCAAACGACTTTCAATTTGCTTGAGCTCCTGACGTTCTGACTTAAATTCAGCGTCCACTTCTTCACGGTATTTTCTGGCTTCCTCTTTGGCCTCCAATAGTGCTTCTTTTTTAAGAGACTTGCTTTCGCTCTTGGCTTCATTTAGTAATAAATCCGCTTCGCGCTCAGCTTGTCCTCGTAAATTAGTTGCTTCTTGTTCAGCATTTAGAAGCATCAACTCTGCAGCTTCTTGAGATGATTTCATCTTAGCTGAGATGCTGACATATCCAATGACTAAACCAATGATGACGGCAAAAACAGCAATCGCAAGTGTCATGATTTCCATGTTTTTACCTCATTAAATTTGTTTATCGAATGACATACATTCCTTAATATTCTATCATAAAAAACCGATTTTCACAAACCCAAATTGAAGAGTTTTGTGTGAATTTTGGAAGAAAGTTCTGAAATCACCAAACAAACTTTCTAACTCTTAAAAATGAGATTTTCATTAAAACATACAATAAAAAAGCCTACCTTTCAGTAGACTTAGTTTGATTCGATTTTGATAGGCACTCTGCCGAAATTCTGCTCTACGATGCTTGGCTGTCCTAGTTGGTAAATCTGATCTGCCTTTTGGGTCATGGTATCCCAAGGTTCTTTGCCAATTCGGCTGACTAGATGGACCTGCTCTTTCAGAGACTTGAGATGTTGTCTGCCTTTTTCTGTAAATCCTAGGACATGGATGGCTTCTGGCAAATCACTTTCTCTGGCCTGCACCAAAATATAGGTCAAGAGGCGTCTGACACGCGCTTTTGTGTAACGTTTGGTCGCAACTACCTCGACCAATTCCTCCACAGACTGGACCGTCTTGATGGCATCCTTGATGCGTACAGCCATTTCTTGATTGACCTGATAGATGGCGGTTAGGTCTGAATTTGACAAGATTTGATAGCGGAGCAAGGGAAAATAGTCATCCCAGCTCACCTTACTGGTCTGCTCAAAGAGGGCAACAGAAGGCATAAAGCGTTCTAAGAAACCTTGGTCTGATTGATGCTGACGAAGGGCTGTCGCCGAGGCAAAGTCCACATCCTTGTCCACAGAATGATAACCCGCTCCTTGACGCTGAATCGGATGCAACTTGATGTTTCGTCCCGCAACTGCCTTTGCATAGGCCAGAGCAAGAACATGATTGGGCGTGTTGCCAGAAAAATCCAGACCTGCAAATTCCTTCCACATGGCTTGGGTTTTCTGAGGATAGGAGAGGGAATCAGGCAGATTTTCCACAAAATTCTCCATCTCAGCACCTTGCTCCGTGTATAGGTCAGCAATTTTCTGATAATCCAGAACTTCCTCCGTCCCGAAAGCTAGAGTATCAATCCCCAAGCGAGCCAAGATATCCACAGCTCCTTGACCGAAGAAATCAGCTGCCTGAACACTAACTAAAAAGGGCAATTCCACGACCAAGTCTGCGCCATTTTCCAGCGCCATCTGGGTCCGTGTCCACTTGTCCACGATAGCCGGCTCTCCTCGTTGCATGAAATTTCCAGACATGGCAACGATTTTCAGTCCCTCCGCCTGCTCCAGCAGGTATTTGTGCCCATTATGAAAAGGATTGAACTCCGCGATAATACCTGTGATGATCATAGAAATCTCCTACTTCTGCGCGACAAAAAACCAACGGGTGCTAGTTTCTGTTGGTTCCTTGTCCTCAAAGTCCGCATAGAGTTTGAAAGACTTGAAACCGGCCTGTTCCAGCAATATATCATAGGTCAAGACCTCATAGGTCCGCTCCTCATGCACTTCATCGTGGCGACTAAAGGAACCGTCAGCCTCCTTGATAAAGAAGGTCAACTCATGCACGATGGAGTGAGGTGCTTCGTCCTCATAGGTGTCCCAAAGCATGGCAAAATCTTCCGCATTTTCATGATAAGAATAGCCTGGAAAAACCTCATCCGTCTGGTAGGTTGAATGCACGTCAAAGATGAAAACTCCGTCTTCATTGAGGGCATTATAGACTTCCTTAAAGACGTCTCCTACCTCTACCTCATCCTGCATGTAGCAGATAGAGTCCGAATAACACGTGACAAAGTCGTATTGACCTGCCTTGGACAAATCCAGCATATTGCCTTCAATAAAATCAATCTTTTGCTTGGCTGAAGCAGCTCTCTTCTCCGCAATCTTCAACATATCCGCGCTCAAGTCAAGTCCTGTCACATCAAAGCCAGCCTGAGAAAAGCGGACAGACTGGATACCTGTTCCACAAGCCAATTCCAAAAGCTTCTTTCTCTCCTTGGTCTTAGGCAAATGACGCAGAGAAAAATCCGTCCATTTATCATATAAACTATCATCCATCACAGCATCGTAAACAGCCGCAAAGGTTTCGTAAGTTGCCATAATCATGATACCAAGTCCGCCCGTAATCGGAATGAAAATTAGGAGCTTGACGATGGAGCCGAGCTCCAAGGAAGGCTATCTATTTTCCGGCGATTACAGGACGGGTTCAAATCCTTTCTAAGATACAAAGAGCGTTAAAAGCAAGGAGAAAATAGGAAACTTTCTGCTGTATCGTCAGATACAAAGGAAGTTACTCTTTTTCTCGCAGCTTTTAGCTCATGTTCAGTTTCGAGATGAACAAAACACAACGCTCTCACCTTTCTATCCATTTTTTCTAAAATAAGCAAATAAACCCAGTTGACTGCAACTGAGTTCATCTACTAGGCCAAGGCTTCAGAAATATCTATAGACTCCGCCTCATGCCACAGTTTTTCTAGGTTATAGTGGGCACGCATTTCTTCTGAGAAGATATGCACAACGACACCACCGAGGTCTAGTAAGACCCAACCTCCAGCTGCATCGCCTTCAACATGGCTACCTTTAAAGCCAGCTTCAGCTACTTTTTCACGAATATTGTCAGCGATAGCGTCCAACTGACGGCTATTCATCGAGCTCGTGATGACAAAGTAGTCCGTCACGCTGGTCAAATTCTGTACATCAAGTGCAAGGATATCCTCCGCACGTTTCTCATCAGCCGCTTTCACGACTAGTTCTAGTAATTCTTTTTCGTTCATTTAGTCCTCTTTCAAATAGTGCACAAAGGCGTTATAGGTTTCAATGGTTTGGGGATAGATGGGAAATCCCTGATGAGCTAGATGCTCCACGGTACGAGCTGTTTCGTAGGCCACAGCCTTATTAAGTGACAAACTTGCAATTTCACGCGCCTGGTCCACTCCTGGAAAGGCACGATTGTGCTCGATATAGTCGGCTACATAGATAACCTTATCTAGGTCTGTCATCTGTCCAGCACCGACTGTATGGATTTCAATAGCTCGCAGGATTTCAGGATCATGCAAATCCAAATCTTCCTGAATCTTGTAAATTCCAACCATCCCATGCCAGACATTATTGCCCCAGTTTTTGAGGTCAGGGTCTAGCTGATAACGGTCAATCAAGTCTAGAAATTCCTGATCTGACAACTTTTTAGCATAGTCGTGGAGAAGGCCTGCTAGGCCTGCTTTCTCACTATCTACAGCAAAACGATGAGCCAGTTCTATGGCCGCACGCTCTACACCCAGACAATGGGTTAAGCGTTTTTCAGGCAGAAGCTCTGCCATTTTTTTCAACAAAGCCTCGCGGGAGCAGTTGATATAGTCTTGGTATGCCATCAGTAAAGCCCCTCCTTCTCGATGTAGTCTAGCACTGGCTGAGGTAGGAGAAAGTTAGGTTTCCGACCTTGGGCAATGAAGTCACGCACCATGCTGGACGAGATGTCCATGAGAGGCACATCCACCCAGATAACTGGATAGGAAGTCCCTGCCTTGTAGCGTGGACGCTGAACCCCTACAAACTGAACCATGTCGACCAGCTCATCAATTCGGTACCACTTAGGCAGATAGTCCACCATATCAGCCCCGATAATGAAGTAATAATCCGTATCTGGATGTTGCTCTGTCAAAATCTTCATGGTGTCGTAGGTGTAGGAAATGCCCTTACGCTCTAACTCAATGGTTTCAATGTCCAGACCTTCAATCCCCTCAATCGCCAACTCAAGCATCTTGAGCCGATGGTGCTCGGGAATGGTTTCCTTTTTATCTACATGAGGTGGTTGGTATTCGGGCATAAGCAGGACCTGATCTAGTCCCAACTGTTGTCGTACTTGGTCCGCCACAACAAGATGAGCATTGTGAACAGGGTTAAAATTTCCGCCTAAAATCCCGACTTGTTTGCGTTTTTTCTCCTTGATTTCTGGCTCCAACTCTACCTTGGTAAAGGGAGTCAATAATTCGATTGCCATAGGCTCGTCTTCCTTTAATTCTCTGTAAAAACAGTTGTTTGGAGTAGGTTTTAGATTTCTTTGACTTTCTTGGAAATCTTGCGATTTTCTTTCTTGCTAGATTGTTTATACAAAATCAAGATGCGTCCGATTTTTTGGACTGTATCCACACCGATTTCTTCTTCCAAGATTTCAGCTACTTCGTGGATGTTTTCATCTGTGTTTTGCAAGAGTGTAACTTTAATCAATTCGCGAGCGTCAAGAGCTTGGCGAACGCTGGTTTTGATTTGGTCGTTAAGTCCATTTTTCCCGATTTGGATGATGGGTTTGAGGGTGTGTGCCTGACTGTTGAGGAAGGCACGTTGTTTTGATGTTAATGACATAATTTCTTTAAAAGAGTTTCTTTTAATACTTTTCTGAAGTGGTGACGGACGTCAGCAAAGTCCTTCGGACTTTCATGACTAAAATTTGAGCCTAAGGTCTCAAATTTTCCGCAGTTGGTACAACTCCTTGTACCAACTGACACCACGGCGAAAAGTATTCGTTATGGGCTCGCAGAGCTCGCCCTAATCCAGACAACTCTTTCCTTTCTGTGTTTAAATGATTGCTTTTCGTGTGACGACTGCGACGCCTTCTGGTGCCCAGACGGCGACTTTGGCGGTGCCTGTTACGCGGATCCAGCCGAGTCCTGAGATGACTAAGTCAGTCTTGTCCTTGATGGTAAATATATGCTGGACTAGTTTTGGAAAATCTTCTTTTTCCTTGCTATTTGGTGGTGTCAAAAGAGTTCCAAGGTGTTTGTCATAAAAGGCACTAGCGCCTTCTAGCTTGGTACGGTGGAGTTTGAGTTCATTGTCAAAGAAAGCAGTAAATCCTTGCTTTTCTCCTGCAATGAAGTCAAATCGTCCAAGACCACCTAAAAACAGGGTTTGTTCAGGGTTAAGTTGATAGGTTTTGGGCTTGATTTCCTTTTTAGGGCTGACATACTTGAGGTTTTTAGCCGTCAAGTAGTGGGCCATCTGGTGGCGGTGGATAATCCCCGGTGTATCGTAGATATAAGATCCGTCGTCAAGTGGGATCTCAATCTTGTCCAAGGTTGTCCCTGGGAAGCGTGAAGTCGTGATGACATTCTGGTCACCCGTGATTTCTTGAATAATGGCATTGATGAGGGTTGACTTTCCAACGTTGGTCACACCGACTACGTATACATCACGGCCCTTACGGTAGTGTTCAATCTTGTCAATGACTTCCTTAATGGCATGCTTGTTTTGGGCTGAAGTCAGAACGACATCTACTGGACGAAGTCCTTCTTCGTGGGCACGTTCCATGAGCCACTGGCTAATCTTGCTCGGTTTAACAGACTTGGGCAGAATATCTTTTTTATTTCCGACCAAGAGAACATCATTGCCCGATACAAAGCGTGGCAAGCCTGGGATGACAGAGCCATTAAAGTCAAAGATATCAATGACATTGACCACCAAGGCATCACTGTCTCCCACTTCGTGCAAGAGCTTGAGGAAATCATCATCTGTCAGCTGCACATCTGTAATTTCATTGTAATGACGGAGACGGAAACAGCGTTGGCAATAGACTTCGCCTGTCTCCAAACCTTTTTCGAGTGCCGACTGGGGCGTAAATCCAAGACCAGCCTTGTCTGTCGTCTGAATGGTTGCTCCACAACCAATACAGAGAATTTCTTCCATAGTTAGATTCCTTTTTTATATGTAATCGGTCCGTACTTTTCAGTAATTTGTTTCATGACACGGCGCTCGCGAGCTCGGTTAATCTGCGTCTTGATGGAGTCGTGTTGGACCAAGGGTTTGACTAAGATCGAGCGAATACCTGCACGGTGCGCTGCACGAATATCGGTCATGAGCTGGTCACCGACCATGACCACTTCGTTTTTCTCATACTGGAATTCCTTCATGGCACGGTCAATTCCAAATGTGAAGGGCTTAAGAGCCCAATAAACATAATCAATTCCAAATTTCTCAACTGCGCGTTGGACCCGTTTTTTGGTATTATTTGATACCACGATGATGCGAATACCTGCATCCCGAAGGTCATGTAGCCACTGTTTCATCTCTGGCGTCCCATCAGGGTTGTTCCAAGCAATGAGGGTATTGTCCAAATCGACCAAAACAGCCTTGATCCCCTGCGCCTGCAGGCTTGGGACTGTCAGATCATAGACTGCTTCCACAGCAAAATCTGGCATATAGTTTTCAATTGCCATTCTGGCTCCTTTTCTTAACTTTTTTTCGCAATTTTTCTCAAAATCAATGACAAGACCAGCCATAAGACCGCGCTAGCCAAGCTGATGTAGACCCAAGCATAGGGCTCGTCTGTAAAGGGAAGGGGAACATTCATCCCGAAAAAGCCCGTCACTACCGCCAAGACTGCTAGTAAAACTGAAATGATGGTCAAGGTTGTCAAGTTATCATTCAGGTTGTTGTTTAGGATATTGTTGTAAGAGGCTGATAGTTGTTGCAGAACTTGAGAGATCAAATCGGTCATCGAAACCAACTGATGAGCCTCAATCATGGCATCATCAAACTGTTCTCTCTCAACTTCGTTAAATCTGCGATAAAGGGCATGTCCTTGGATATGTTCTAGCAACATGCGATTTTGCTTGGCTGCCGCTGTCAGATAGACCATACCAGTTTCCAAGTCGGAAAGGGCAAAGAGGTTTTTCTTGGTCGTTCGCTGACGCAAGAGGCCATTGACCTCATCTTTACTTTTATCCATCTGCTCGATGACAGGATAGTAGGCATTGCTGATGATTTCCAGACTAGCAAAGAGAAATTTGTAAATAGAAAGCATATCATGACTCTCTAAATAACGTGTCATCTGTTCAATCACATAGGCATTTTTCTTATTACTAATCGTAATCAAGCGATGATGTTCCACGATAAAGGTCATGGGAAAAGCTTCATAGTATTCCTTATCCTTTTTCAAATCCAATACATTGTAGATAAAGGTGACGGTTCCACTTTCGCGGTGGTAGTCCATGTGGGCGCGCTCATTTCTATCCAGAGCATACTCGATGGTTTCCTTGTCCAATCCATAGATTTCAGAGAGATCTTCTAGTTTTTTCAATTTTCCCAAATCTAGGTTAATCCAAGTGCATCCATTGCCCAACTGCTTTTCTACAAACATATTTTCTCCTTTACCAAACTCTTTCTATTGTACCACAAATCTGCCAAAATAGCAGACCTACTCTGTGCGGGAAAAGTTGCTGACAACAGTGATATTTCGGTTAGGAACAAAGTGAAGGGCTTGATCGTCACCTCGCAGTTGCGTTGTACGGATCCCTACGCTAACAACCTTGCCAGATACGGTAATCGGTCCATTTGTGAGAACCACTTCATCACCCACATCAAGCTGGCGTTCAAAGAGGATGAAAAAGCCATTGATGACATCAGATAGAAAGCCTTGTGCTCCCATCCCAATGGCAACCCCAGCAATCCCTGCCCCAGCAAGGAGGCTGGAAACTGGCAGTCCTAAAATAGACAGGATGCAGTAGAGCAGAAAGAAATAAAGAATGTAGTTAAAGACATTCTCCAGCAAACGAGAAATGGTCTTTTGTCTCCCTGCATCTCGATTTGAAAATTTAAGTGAGGGCTTGACAATCTTTCGGACAGTCGTATGAAGCATCTTTTTAACTATATAAAATAGTAAAAACAAAATCAAAAGAGAAATCACCTTGGTCAAGAGATTCTCGAAAATAGTTGTTAAGTCAAGTCTATCAAAATAGCGTTGAAAAAAATCTTGCATATAAAACTCCTTTTTCCTATTATACCATAAAATCGTCCTTCTCTTTTCTTTCATAATTATTCAATTATCGGCCCTTTTTTCAAAATATCACTTGCCTCTATAGCATATTTATACTATAATTATAAACAATACATTTGAAGGAGACTGCTATGAAACGAATCATTAGAGTCTGGACCAAGGCAAGCCTCATCAAACGAATCCTTATTGGAATGATTTTTGGAGCGACATTGGGGATGCTCTTTCCAAACCTTACAGGAATTGGTCTGCTTGGAGATCTCTTTGTAGGCGGACTGAAAGCTATCGCTCCTATTCTAGTTTTTGCTCTTGTTGCCAATGCCCTTTCCCAGCACCAAAAGGGGCAAAACACCAATATGAAGACGGTTATTTTCCTATACTTGCTTGGAACCTTTGCTGCTGCATTGGTGGCCGTTCTAGCTAGTTTCTTACTGCCTGTGCAAATCACCCTGACCAGTGCAAATACAGAAGTTGCTGCTCCTGACGGTATCGGTCAAGTCCTCAGCAACCTCTTGCTCAAACTGGTGGACAATCCCTTGAATGCCATTGTTGAGGCCAATTATATCGGAATTCTCTCTTGGGCAGTCATCTTTGGCTTGGCTATGAGAGAGGCAAGTAAACACAGCAAAGAATTACTGAGAACCATGGCGGATGTCACCTCTAAAATTGTCGAATGGATTATCAACTTAGCTCCCTTTGGGATTTTAGGCTTGGTGTTTAAGACCATCTCTGACAAGGGCATTGCCAGTCTGGCCAACTACGGTGTCCTCCTAGGACTCTTGATTGCTACCATGGCCTTTGTAGCTCTCATCGTCAACCCACTCATCGCCTTTCTCTTTATGAGGAAAAATCCCTATCCCCTTGTTTTGAAATGCCTACGTGTCAGTGGTATTACAGCCTTTTTCACTCGTAGCTCTGCCGCCAATATCCCTGTCAATATGAAACTCTGTCAAGACTTGGGACTGAATCCTGATACCTACTCTGTCTCCATCCCGCTTGGTTCGACTATCAATATGGCTGGCGCTGCTGTTACCATAAATGTCCTGACTCTAGCTGCTGTCAATACACTCGGAATCTCGGTAGACTTTGGGACAGCATTTGTGCTCAGTGTAGTGGCTGCCATTTCTGCCTGCGGTGCTTCCGGGATTGCTGGGGGATCCCTTCTCCTCATTCCTGTCGCTTGTAGCCTCTTTGGGATTTCCAACGACTTGGCTATGCAGGTTGTCGGAGTCGGTTTTGTGATCGGTGTCGTTCAAGACTCCTGCGAAACAGCCCTGAATTCTTCAACAGATGTCCTCTTTACAGCGGTTGCCGAGTATGCTACAAACCGAAAACTTCGCCCCTAGTCTCTGACTCCTCGTTAAATACTTGATTCTATTAGTTTAGGAAATTTTCATGTCCCTCACTCAACGTACAACAAAACTGATCTTAGCGACCTGTCTCGCTTGTTTTCTCGCTTATTTTTTAGATTTATCATCAGCAGTTTCAGCTGGAATTATCGCCCTCTTAAGCCTCTCCGACACGCGCAGAAGCACGCTGAAATTAGCACGTAACCGCCTCTTTTCTATGCTCCTAGCGCTCGCTATCGGTGTTCTAGCCTTTCAGCTGACAGGCTTTCACATTTGGAGTCTGGGCCTCTATCTGGCTCTCTATGTCCCTCTTTCTTACAAAATGGGTTGGGAAATCGGCATCACTCCTAGCAGTGTCTTGGTCGGTCATCTCTTGGTACAGGAGTCTACTTCCCCAGAGCTCTTGCTTAATGAAGTGCTCCTCTTTCTCATCGGGACAAGCTTTGCTCTATTGGTCAACCTTTATATGCCCTCTCGTGAGAAAGCCATCCAAAGCTACCACCTTCAGGTCGAGGAAAAGTTAAAAGACATCCTGCTTCGTTTTAAATACTATCTGTCGCGAGGAGACGGACGCAATCAAGCCCAACTCGTTGACCAATTAGACAACCTCCTCGATGAAGCTCTCAAACTGGTCTACCTGGATCACTCGGATCACCTCTTTCACCAGACGGACTACCATATCCACTACTTTGAGATGAGGCAGCGACAAAGTCGTATTCTGCGAAATATGGCCCAGCAGATTAATACCTGTCATCTGGCTGCAAGTGAGAGTTTGATCTTGGCCCAGCTCTTTTTTAAGATTGCTGCCCAGCTAAGTCAGACCAATCCTGCTCATGACCTACTTGATGACATCGATCGCTATCTGCAAGTCTTCCGCAATCGGAGTCTCCCTAAAACACGTGAGGAGTTTGAAACCCGCGCCACCCTCCTGCAGCTACTACGCGAAGCCAAAACCTTTATCCAGGTCAAGGTCGATTTTTACCAGAAATATGGAAATCATAACCACCCGTCTAACGGGTGATTTGCACCAGGGCTATAAGCCCAAATTACCAGCCAGCGCCTTTAGGCGCTGGCTTTCACGTTGTTCAAGCCTCATTGCTCTTGACTCGTCAATTGCCTCTTAAAGAGGCTTTAGTATTACTTACCACTATCCCTAAAGGGATCCTCATATTCTTTTACACTTAATTTATCTAGTGCTATATCATGCTTTTCCTGTTCTTGAATATATTTCTTAATTGTGGCTTCATTAAGCCCTACTGTACTTACATAATAACCTTCTGCCCAGAAATGCCGATTCCCAAACTTGTACTTGAGGTTGGCATGTTTGTCAAACATCATGAGTGCACTTTCACCTTTTAAATACCCC
>NZ_KQ970235.1:202060-209837 GCF_001579025.1 Streptococcus oralis | reverse complement strand
ATGAAACTTGAAACACTTATCCTTGGTGGAATACTTACTAACATATGTACATGATCAGGCATTAAGTGTCCTTCGATAATCTCAACACCTTTATAACTACATAATCGATGGAATATTTCTCCCAAACTGCTTCGATATTGATTATAAATTACTTTTCGTCTATACTTAGGGGTGGACACAATGTGATATTTACACATCCACTTTGTGTGTGATAAACTATGTGCCTTCTGTGCCATATTTTTCTCCTTTCGCTTTACAATTGGCTTGAACACCTTTATTGTATCGCGTTTGGAGTTTTTTGGTATAACCTTCGATGCGCACCCGCATAGCGGGTGGTTTATTTGTCTCGCACCTTGCGGAGCGAGACGGACTAATAGTCACATAAATAAAAGACCACCTCGAGGGTGGCCGTTTATACATTCAAACAAAAAATCCACGAATCGAAACCATTCATGGACTTTTTCTAGTGAAGCGTTTAGGTAAGCCGCCATAGCAGTTACCGATTGTTAGATTACGACACTGAGTTTTACAAATCGATTTCATTTGTAAAACGTGGTTACGACGAAAAAATCCACGAATCAATAATATTCGTGGATTTTTCCTAGTGAAGCGTTTCGGTAAGCCGATTTTACACTACGACACGGAGTTTGGCAAATCGATTCTATTTGCCAGTAAGGCAGTTAGCTAGTTCGCCAAATAGCGACTAGCGTCCAACAATTAGGAACTTTAGTTCCAATTGTTGGTGCTGAGTTACATCTTCTCCTCCAACTCTACGTCTGGATACTTGTCCGCAAACCAGCGAAGGGCAAAGTCATTTTCAAAGAGAAAGACTGGTTGGTCGAAACGGTCTTTAGCCAAGATATTGCGGCTTGAGGACATCCGTTCATCCAAGTCCTCAGGCTTGATCCAACGAACGGTCTTTTTACCCATTGGGCTCATGACCACTTCTGCATTGTACTCGCCTTCCATACGGTGCTTAAAGACTTCAAACTGGAGTTGTCCGACAGCTCCTAGCATGTACTCACCAGTTTGGTAATTCTTGTAAAGCTGAATGGCTCCTTCTTGCACCAATTGTTCAATCCCCTTGTGGAAGGATTTTTGTTTCATAACGTTCTTAGCAGAAACTTTCATGAAAATCTCAGGTGTAAAGGTTGGAAGGGGTTCAAATTCAAACTTGTTTTTTCCAACCGTCAAGGTATCTCCAACCTGATAAGTACCGGTATCGTAAACCCCGATGATATCACCTGCTACGGCATTAGTGACATTTTCACGACTTTCGGCCATAAACTGGGTGACATTAGAAAGCTTGGCAGTCTTCCCAGTACGAGGCAGATTGACACTCATCCCTCGCTCAAACTCACCTGATACGATACGCACAAAGGCGATACGGTCACGGTGACGAGGGTCCATGTTGGCTTGGATTTTAAAGACAAATCCTGAGAAATCCTTATCATAAGGATCCACAATTTCGCCATCTGTTTTCTTGTGGCCATGTGGTTCAGGAGCAAACTTAAGGAAGGTCTCAAGGAAGGTCTGCACCCCAAAGTTAGTGAGGGCTGAACCAAAGAAGACTGGAGTCAGTTCTCCTGCAAGAATAGCTTCTTCTGAAAATTCATTTCCTGCTTCTTGCAACAGTTCGATATCATCCTTAACCTGAGCGTAGAAAGGATTGCTTCCAAAGAGCTTATCCCCTTCTTCCAGACTGGCAAAACGCTCATCCCCTTTATAGAGTTCCAAACGTTGGTTATAAAGGTCATACAAGCCTTCGAAAGCTTTCCCCATCCCGATTGGCCAGTTCATAGGGTAGCTCGCAATACCCAAGACTTCTTCTAGTTCTTGCAAGAGGTCCAGTGGCTCACGACCGTCACGGTCCAGCTTGTTCATAAAGGTAAAGACTGGGATGCCACGGTGCTTCACAACCTCAAACAATTTCTTGGTTTGGGCCTCGATACCCTTGGCAGAGTCCACGACCATGACCGCAGCATCCACCGCCATCAAGGTACGATAAGTATCTTCTGAGAAGTCCTCGTGTCCTGGTGTGTCGAGGATGTTCACGCGCTTGCCATCGTAGTCAAACTGCATAACAGATGACGTGACCGAAATCCCACGTTGTTTCTCGATATCCATCCAGTCAGACTTGGCAAAAGTCCCTGTTTTCTTCCCTTTAACCGTACCAGCCTCACGAATCTCGCCCCCAAAGTAGAGCAACTGCTCAGTGATGGTTGTTTTCCCGGCGTCCGGGTGGGAGATGATAGCAAAAGTACGACGTTTCTTAATTTCTTCTTGAATAGTCATAAGTTCTCTTTCTTTGATTTTCTATTTTTAGTTGTTTCAGTAGCTAAGAATGATGTTTACATTGGATTTTACTATTCCTTTCAACTCTCCATTATATCGGATTTTGGGGAGTTTTTCAATTGCTCATCCGATGAAAAGGCAAGCTAGAGCACAGATTGCACCTGATTTCTCTTTTTCCACCGTTTCTTGAACAAGATATCAAAAAGAACCAGAGCCAGTGAGAGGATGACGGACACAAGGAGATATTTTAACCACAAGGGCGCATCCGGAATAAAAGGTGTCTTGTTTAACAAACCATAATTTCCACCTGTCACCTGATTAACACCAACTAGAAAGAGATTGAGAATAAAGGTATAGGCCACAATCATATATTTCTTGAGCAAGGTCTTGTCATAGTGATTCATCAAGTAAACCAAGGAATTCACTAGAAGGGCATAGTGCCCTATCAAAAATGAAAAACTGGTGATATGGGGGAAATCATAGGGATCAAAAACCGGGTAAACCAAAGCAAAGACCGCTCCGCTTGCTCCTAAGAGGGCAAAATATTGCTTGCTCCGCCATTTATCTGGCAAGAAAACCACCGCAAACATAGCCAAACGGCAATGGTAAAATGGAAGGCTATTAGAAAATGGAATCCCAAAGCCAACATACCAACTATATAGGGCTAGCAACTGGAGGATCTGAATCCCCTTAAACAAGCGGACAAATTTCGGATTCTTGTGATAAGCAAGTGCTCCATAAATACAAAGCACTAAAGTAAGCATCATAGTCCCATACCAAAAGAGGGAAATGGGAGGAGGAACCGTCTGAGATCTGGTGATAAATTGATGGAACATATTTCTATCCTAACTTTTATTTTTTCTATTCTCTAGTTTAACCATTATAGCGAATTAAAAGCGATTTTTCAATTTCTATTTCTTTTCAGTTTGGCTCCCTTATTTATAGGAAAATATGGTAAAATAGAACAGACTAAAAATCATCATTTCACGAAAGGATGCAAGATGAAAATTACGCAAGAAGAGGTAACACACGTTGCCAATCTTTCAAAATTAAGATTCTCTGAAGAAGAAACTGCTGCCTTTGCGACAACCTTGTCTAAAATTGTTGACATGGTTGAATTGCTGGGCGAAGTCGACACAACTGGTGTCGCACCTACTACAACCATGGCTGACCGCAAGACCGTACTCCGCCCTGATGTGGCTGAAGAAGGAACAGACCGTGACCGCTTGTTTAAAAACGTACCTGAAAAAGAAAACTACTATATCAAGGTACCAGCTATCCTAGATGATGGAGGAGATGCCTAATGACTTTTAATAACAAAACTATTGAAGACTTGCACAACCTCCTTGTCTCTAAGGAAATTTCTGCAACTGAATTGACACAAGCCACGCTTGAAGATATCAAGTCTCGCGAGAAAGCTATCAATGCTTTTGTCACTATCGCTGAAGAACAAGCCCTTGCTCAAGCTAAAGCTATTGATGAAGCTGGAATTGATGTGGACAATGTCCTTTCAGGAATTCCGCTCGCTGTTAAGGATAATATCTCTACCGACGGTATCCTCACAACCGCAGCCTCAAAAATGCTCTACAACTACGAGCCTATCTTTGATGCGACAGCCGTTGCCAATGCCAAAGCTAAGGGTATGATTGTTGTCGGAAAAACCAACATGGACGAGTTTGCCATGGGTGGATCAGGTGAGACTTCCCACTATGGTGCGACTAAAAATGCTTGGGACCACAGCAAGGTTCCTGGTGGTTCATCAAGCGGTTCTGCCGCAGCTGTAGCTTCTGGGCAAGTCCGCTTGTCACTTGGTTCTGATACTGGTGGTTCCATCCGCCAACCTGCTGCCTTCAACGGGATCGTTGGTCTCAAGCCAACCTACGGAACGGTTTCTCGTTTCGGTCTCATTGCCTTTGGTAGCTCATTAGACCAGATTGGACCTTTTGCACCAACTGTTAAAGAAAATGCTCTCTTGCTTAATGCTATTGCTAGCGAAGACTCCAAGGACTCTACTTCTGCTCCTGTCCGCATCGCTGACTTTACTTCAAAAATCGGTCAAGACATCAAGGGCATGAAAATTGCTTTACCTAAGGAATACCTTGGTGAAGGGATTGACCCAGAGGTTAAGGAAACAATCTTGAACGCGGCCAAACACTTTGAAAAACTTGGTGCCATCGTCGAAGAAGTGAGCCTTCCTCATTCTAAATACGGTGTTGCCGTTTACTATATTATCGCTTCATCTGAAGCTTCCTCAAACTTGCAACGCTTTGACGGTATCCGTTATGGCTACCGCACAGAAGATGCAAGCAACCTTGATGAAATCTATGTAAACAGCCGTAGCCAAGGTTTCGGTGAAGAAGTGAAACGCCGTATCATGCTTGGAACATTTAGCCTTTCATCAGGTTACTATGATGCCTATTACAAGAAGGCTGGACAAGTTCGTACCCTCATCATCCAAGATTTCGAAAAAGTCTTTGCGGATTACGATTTAATCCTAGGACCAACTGCTCCAAGCGTTGCCTATGACTTGGATTCACTCAACCACGATCCAGTTGCCATGTACTTAGCTGACCTTTTGACCATCCCAGTCAACTTAGCAGGTCTCCCAGGAATTTCGATTCCTGCTGGATTTGCTCAAGGTCTACCAGTCGGTCTCCAATTGATCGGTCCTAAATACTCTGAGGAGACCATTTACCAAGCTGCTGCTGCCTTTGAAGCAACAACAGACTACCACAAACAACAACCTGTGATTTTTGGAGGTGATAACTAATGAACTTTGAAACAGTCATTGGACTTGAAGTCCACGTAGAGCTCAACACCAATTCAAAAATCTTCTCACCAACTTCTGCTCACTTTGGAAATGACCAAAATGCCAACACTAACGTGATTGACTGGTCCTTCCCAGGAGTTCTGCCAGTTCTCAATAAAGGGGTTGTCGATGCCGGTATCAAGGCAGCTCTTGCCCTCAACATGGACATCCACAAAAAGATGCACTTTGACCGCAAGAACTACTTCTACCCTGATAATCCAAAAGCCTACCAAATTTCTCAGTTTGATGAGCCAATCGGTTATAACGGCTGGATCGAAGTGGAACTAGAAGATGGTACGACTAAGAAAATCGGTATCGAACGCGCCCACTTAGAAGAAGACGCTGGTAAAAACACCCACGGTACAGATGGCTACTCTTATGTTGACCTCAACCGTCAAGGGGTGCCCTTGATTGAGATTGTATCTGAAGCAGACATGCGTTCCCCAGAAGAAGCCTATGCTTATCTAACTGCCCTAAAGGAAGTCATCCAGTACGCTGGTATTTCTGACGTTAAGATGGAAGAAGGTTCTATGCGTGTGGATGCCAACATTTCCCTTCGTCCTTACGGTCAAGAAAAATTCGGTACCAAGACTGAGTTAAAGAACCTCAACTCCTTCTCAAATGTTCGTAAGGGTCTTGAATACGAAGTTCAACGTCAAGCTGAAATCCTTCGCTCAGGTGGTCAAATTCGCCAAGAAACGCGCCGTTACGATGAAGCTAACAAGGCAACTATCCTCATGCGTGTCAAAGAAGGTGCTGCAGACTACCGCTACTTCCCAGAACCAGACCTACCACTCTTTGAAATCTCAGACGAGTGGATTGAGGAAATGCGAACAGAATTGCCAGAGTTTCCAAAAGAACGCCGTGCGCGCTACGTATCTGATCTTGGCTTGTCAGACTACGATGCTAGCCAGTTGACTGCAAACAAAGTCACTTCTGACTTCTTTGAAAAAGCTGTTGCCCTCGGTGGCGATGCCAAACAAGTCTCTAACTGGCTCCAAGGCGAAGTCGCTCAGTTCTTGAACGCCGAAGGTAAAACACTGGAACAAATCGAATTGACACCAGAAAACTTAGTAGAAATGATTGCCATCATCGAAGACGGCACGATCTCTTCTAAGATTGCCAAGAAAGTCTTTGTCCACCTAGCTAAAAATGGTGGTGGCGCGCGTGAATACGTGGAAAAAGCAGGCTTGGTGCAAATCTCAGATCCAGATGTTCTGATTCCAATCATCCACCAAGTCTTTGCGGATAACGAAGCTGCCGTTGCCGACTTTAAGTCAGGCAAACGTAACGCAGACAAGGCCTTCACAGGATTCCTTATGAAGGCAACCAAAGGCCAAGCCAACCCACAAGTTGCCCTTAAACTCCTTGCACAGGAATTGGCCAAGTTGAAAGAAAGTGAGTAATTCGCTAGTAGTCACCCAGTAGTCTAGACAGCTACCTTTTCAATCATATAGTTAGGAGACACATGAAAAAGTTTTACGCTCTTTTAATGACCTGTTTATTACTTGTTTTTCTATCCGTGCCTCAAATCGTTGATGCGGGTGTCGGACATTCCAGAAGTGGAGGGAGCAGCCGCAGTAGTAGCCGCTCAAGTGGAGGTGGAAGTCGTTCTGGCGGATCATCATACCACTACTACCGCTCTGGATATGGATCATCCTCTAGTAGCTCTACCAACTCATTCGAAATGGGATTGGTATTCCTGATTGTCGCAGGAGTTTTCCTAGTTAGTATCTTTAAAGCCTCGAATAATAACTCAGAAGATTCAAGTTCAACAGACACTAGTAATGATTCTCAAACGCTCCATCGTCGAGTTGAACACAACACACGGGCCATTAGTCTTGTGAAATACGGAGATCCAAACTTTGACGCGGAAGCTTTCACATCTTGGGTTAAGGAAGTCTACCTTAAATTGCAGGTTGCCTGGACTGAGAAAAATTGGAACTCTGTCCGCGCTTTGGAAAGTACCAGTCTCTACTCCCAACACAGTGCCCAACTCGAAGACCATATTCGTGCTAAAACAACTAATGTTTTAGAGAAAGTTTGTATCGAAAATGTTCGCATCAAGGAGTTTATTGAAAATCCTGACGGAAACGATACCTTAGTGGTGATTCTATCATCAATTTTACGAGACTATGTCATTGACGATGAGACTCGCCGTGTCCTTGAAGGAGACCCTAAAAAAGATCTCTTCACCGTGTATCAATTGAACTTTATCCGCCAACACGGTAGCCAAACGCAAGCAGTCAATACAGACCAAGTTGTGAGCGACCACTGTCCAAACTGTGGCGCCCCATTGAAAATCTCTGCAGTTAGCGAGTGCGACTACTGTGGTGCCAATCTCTCTCGCAGTCCAAACCAATGGGTACTGGATACCTATGATGTTGTGGATGAAGACGAGCTTTATAATTAGGAGGAATTATGGGATTTATACGTGCAGCCTTATCAGCAGGCTTAAATAGTTTTAATGATAGTAAATTCAAGGAAGCCATCGTCCTTCCAGACAATGTCTCTGGCGACGCCTTGGCCATCAAGGGACAATTACTCACAAAAGACCCAGATGGACGTTCTCGTCACAGCAATCAAAATACTGGACTCTTGTCGGATGGCAGTGTGGTTATCGTTCCCCAAGGCTATAGCGCTGTTTTGGTAAACAACGGTACCTTCCTTGGT
>NZ_KQ970235.1:185447-202011 GCF_001579025.1 Streptococcus oralis | reverse complement strand
CTGGTGATAATGCCTGGCTCCTTGAAAAAGGTGGTTTAAAGGGCACTTGGGAAAACTTTAAAAACCGTTTCTCTTTTGGTGGACAAGTCATCACCCAACAGGAAATTATCTTTATCCGCATGCAACCTATTGCAGGTAATAAGTTCGGCACACAAAATGCGGTCGAATACTTCAGCGAACGTTACCAACAACTGCTTAACATCCGTTTCTATGGCTTGTTTGATGTAAAAATAGCAGATCCAGTCCTCTTCTACGTGAGTTCTGTTAGCCGTCAAATTACTGACGGACAGCCATTTACTCTCCAAGATGTAGCTCAAGGAACGCTCCGTCAAAATATCGCACCGAAAATCGCGATTGCCATTGCCAAATATACCAACGAAAACAAGGTTGATATCTATAGCCTCAATGCCAATCAAGACACCTTTAACGAGCTCGCTAAACAAGAGGTCAACAAGGTTTGGACCGGTCTCTACGGAATTGAAGCAACCCATATCTTGCTTGAAGACCTCAGCTACGATCAAGAAAGTCTTGATATCGTTCGCAAGCTTGATAGTGAACTCGTGGCAATGAAGTACAACACGATTGAAATCGAAGAACGTCGTGCTCGCAACGAAGCTCTTATTGCTGCAGCTTCCAACGAAGGAAATGGCAATGGGATGAATATGTTTATGGGCATGAATCTTGGCCAAACTCTGGGTGGTCAACTAAGCCAACAAGTTCAAAATCAAGCACCGGCTCAAAACACTGGGCAAACTGCCAGCAAGAATTTTTACATCGAAGTCGATGGAAAATACGTCCTCGTTACCAAAGACGAAGATGGAAATATCGTACCAGTCAACTAATTAAGCTCCTTCTGACATTTGAGTAATGTTGTCTTTTATGGTACAATAAAGAGTAAATTATTTTATTAAAGAGGTAAAAACATGATTGAAGCAAGTAAATTAAAGGCTGGTATGACCTTTGAAACAGCTGACGGAAAATTGATCCGCGTTTTGGAAGCTAGTCACCACAAACCAGGTAAAGGAAACACAATCATGCGTATGAAATTACGTGATGTCCGTACTGGTTCTACATTTGACACAAGCTACCGTCCAGAGGAAAAATTTGAACAAGCCATCATCGAGACTGTCCCAGCTCAATACTTGTACAAAATGGATGACACAGCCTACTTCATGAACACAGAAACTTACGACCAATACGAAATTCCTGTAGTCAACGTTGAAAACGAATTGCTTTACATCCTTGAAAACTCTGATGTGAAGATCCAATTCTACGGAACTGAAGTGATTGGTGTTACCGTTCCTACTACTGTCGAATTGACAGTTGCAGAAACTCAACCATCTATCAAAGGTGCTACTGTTACAGGTTCTGGTAAACCAGCAACGATGGAAACTGGACTTGTCGTAAACGTTCCAGACTTCATCGAAGCAGGACAAAAACTCGTTATCAACACTGCAGAAGGAACTTACGTTTCTCGTGCCTAATCTCTAGAAAGAGGTCATTCTATGGGAATTGAAGAACAACTTGGCGAAATCGTTATCGCCCCACGTGTACTTGAAAAAATCATTGCTATTGCTACTGCAAAAGTAGAGGGTGTACACTCTTTTTCAAATAAATCAGTATCTGACACCCTTTCAAAACTTTCTCTTGGCCGTGGCGTTTATCTAAAAAACGTGGATGAAGAACTCACAGCTGATATCTACCTCTACCTTGAGTACGGAGTAAAAGTTCCTAAGGTAGCTGTTGCTATCCAGAAAGCTGTTAAAGATGCCGTCCGCAATATGGCTGATGTAGAACTCGCTGCTATCAATATTCACGTTGCAGGTATCGTTCCAGATAAAACACCAAAACCAGAATTGAAAGATCTATTTGACGAGGACTTCCTCAATGACTAGTCCACTATTAGAATCTAGACGCCAACTCCGTAAATGCGCTTTTCAAGCTCTCATGAGCCTTGAATTCGGTACGGATGTCGAAACTGCTTGTCGTTTCGCCTATACTCATGATCGTGAAGATACGGATGTGCAACTTCCAGCCTTTTTGACAGAGCTAGTTTCTGGTGTTCAGGCTAAAAAGGAAGAACTAGACAAGCAAATCACACAGCATTTAAAAGCAGGTTGGACCATCGAGCGTTTAACACTCGTGGAGAGAAACCTCCTTCGCTTGGGAGTCTTTGAAATCACTTCATTTGACACTCCACAGCTGGTTGCGGTTAATGAAGCTATCGAGCTTGCAAAGGACTTCTCAGATCAAAAATCTGCCCGTTTTATCAACGGACTACTCAGTCAGTTTGTAACAGAAGAACAGTAAATAGAAAAAAGTGTTTGACAAATATCAAACACTTTTTTTGCCTCCTACTATCTAAAAATCAAATAATAAATATAAAATAAGATTGACGGAGCATAGGGAATAACATTATAGAAACTATGACAAAGAATGGTAAATCGAAGACTACCCGTAACTCGATAAGCGACTGCAAATAGAAGACCAAGAATACTATAAATGATGAGACTGATGGGGTCACGATGGGATAGAACCAAGTGACTAAGCCCGAAGATGAAAGAAGACAAGATTACATCCAAATAAAACTCCGACTTCGGAAAGAAGGTATTCATAAAATAACCCCTATAGATTGTCTCCTCAACAACAGGTACAATCGAAATGTTAAAGATTAAAAATATAAGACTTGATAGAGTCGTTTCTCTCCCATTTAAGTAAAGTTCCGAAAGAAGGTCTTGGAAAATAAAGCTATGGTCAATCAATCGAATATTCTGCATTCTAAATCCATTTAAAAAAGAATAGATAAGAAAGCAAGCCACTAAGAAAGCGAGATAAGACCAGCGCCAACCCTTTTTCTCGAAGATAAAGAGCATCTTCTTCTTTTTCAACCACAAAACGAATAAAAAGAAAATAAGTAACACTTCTCCAACTAGGAAGATTATATAGCTGTCCATTCCTAAACCAAAGGTCCTAGCTAGAGTTATAGCCCCTAATGGCGTTAAATAAATGTACAGGAACATTAAAATCATACAGATTCCTAAATGTATTGTCTTTTTCATTCTTTCTCTCCTAATGGTAAACTCTCTATTAGGGCAATATAGAGGATATACCATTGATTATTTTCTTATTTATCTAGAGTATTCATATTTATCCATGCTCTATTATCAAAATAGCTAGAACAAATTGTTCTAGCTTTTAAATTTTCTTAGTATTTTCTAAAGCGTTGGTAACGTTCTTCGATAAGTTGGTCGAGTGGTAGTTCTTGCAACCTATCTAGTTCTGCACGCAATTCATTTTTAACGCAACTTAGCAGTTCTTTACTTGACAGCCCTGCTTCTGAGATTACCTTGTCTACGATTCCCATTTCTAGAAGTTCATGCGAAGTGATTTTCATCAACTCCGCCGCTTCCATAGCACGACTTCCATCCTTCCAAAGGATAGAGGCAAATCCTTCCGGGCTAAGTACTGCGTAGATTGAGTTTTCTAACATCCAGACACGATTAGCTACTGCTAGAGCTAGGGCCCCGCCAGATCCTCCTTCACCGATAATAATCGCGATGATTGGAACCTTGAGATCGCTCATTTCCATCAGGTTTCGAGCGATTGCTTCCCCTTGTCCACGTTCCTCAGCTCCAACACCTGGGTAAGCTCCAGCAGTGTTGATGAAGGTTACAACTGGACGACCAAATTTTTCTGCCTGTTTCATCAAACGAAGAGCCTTGCGATAGCCTTCTGGATGGGGTTGCCCAAAGTTCCGTTTGAGGTTATCATGAAGACTCTTCCCCTTTTGGATACCGACGACTGTGACTGCTTGGTCACCTAACCAGCCAATTCCGCCAATGACCGCACCATCGTCTCGGAAAGAGCGATCTCCATGCAATTCGATAAATTCATCGAAGATGCCATTGGCAAAATCAAGTGCGGTCAAGCGACTTTGCTCGCGTGCCTCTCTGACTATTTTTGCAATATTCATCCGCGACTTCCTCCATGCAATCTCACTAATTTAGCAATTGTTTCTGGTAGTTCTCTACGTTTGACAATTGCATCCACAAATCCATGTTCAAGCAGGAACTCTGCCTTTTGGAAATCATCCGGCAAGGTCTCACGAACTGTATTTTCGATAACACGACGCCCTGCAAAACCAACTAAACTCTGGGGCTCTGCTAGGATAATGTCACCTTCCATAGCAAAAGAAGCTGTCACTCCGCCTGTTGTCGGATCCGTCAAAATAGTCAGGTAAAAAAGTCCTGCCTTGGAATGACGTTGAACTGCCGCAGAAATCTTAGCCATCTGCATCAAGCTCATAATCCCTTCTTGCATACGGGCACCGCCAGAAGCTGTAAAAAGTACAACTGGCAACTTTTCAACTGTCGCATATTCAAACAAGCGCGTGATTTTTTCACCCACAACGGTTCCCATAGAAGCCATGATAAAGTTAGAATCCATGATCCCAAGGGCAACTTTTTGTCCCTTGATGCTAGCTGTACCAGTCAATACTGCCTCATCCAAACCTGTCTTTTCACGCATAGTAGCCAGTTTTTTCTGGTAGCCAGGAAAGTTTAATGGATCTTGAGTTTCAATACCCGTAAACATCTCCACAAAGCTACCAGAATCAATCGTCAAATCCAAGCGTTCCTGAGCTGAAATACGGAAAGTATAGCTACAATGGGGACAAATTCGTTCGCTCCCAAGATCCTTTTGGTAAATGGTGTGTTTACAACCAGGACACTGGGAGAAGAGTTCATCCGGAACCTCAGGCTTGGCTTGTGGTTTCTGCCTTACGGAACGGTTAGGATTAATCCGAATATACTTATCCTTTTTACTAAATAGAGCCATAACTCCCCCTTTTAGTTCTCATACTGTTTGAAAGTCTATTCTTTTTCTTGGTATTTTGGCAAGAAAGTTTCCATCAAGAAGGAAGTATCGTAGTCACCAGCGATAACTCGGCGGTCTGAAATCAGATCCAACTGGAAGTCTGCATTGGTTTGCACTCCTTCAATATCAAGTTCATAAAGTGCCCGTTGCATCTTCATTAAGGCATCAAAACGATTCTCCCCATGAACAATGATTTTGGCAATCATACTATCATAGTAAGGAGGAATGGTATAACCTGGATAGACTGCAGAATCTACACGCAATCCAACTCCTCCACTTGGAAGGTAGAGGTTGGTGATTTTCCCTGGGCTTGGAGCAAAGTTAAATGCTGGATTTTCTGCATTGATCCGGCACTCGATAGCATGACCTCGTAGGACGATATCTTCTTGTTTGAAAGGTAAAGGTTGCCCGGCAGCAATGCGAATCTGCTCCTTCACGATATCAACACCTGAAACAAACTCTGTGACTGGGTGTTCAACTTGTACACGAGTATTCATTTCCATGAAGTAGAAATTGCCACTCGCTTCATCGAGAAGAAATTCAATCGTCCCTGCATTTTCATAGCCTACAGACTCTGCTGCACGAACGGCTGCAGCACCAATTTCATTACGAAGGGTTTTGCCAATCGCAATGGATGGGCTTTCTTCTAAGACCTTTTGGTTATTCCGTTGGAGTGAACAATCCCGTTCACCAAGATGGACAACATGACCCTCTTGATCTGCAAGAATCTGAACTTCGATATGACGAGCTGGATAAATCACACGCTCAAGATACATAGCGCCATTTCCAAAATTGGCCTTAGCTTCACTGGATGCTGTCTCAAAGGCTGCGACCAAGTCTTCTGCCTTTTCAACCTTACGAATCCCTTTTCCACCACCACCTGCCGATGCCTTAAGCATGACAGGATAGCCAATTTTTTCTGCAACTGCAAGGGCCTCTTCAGCCGTGTGAACTTCACCATCAGATCCTGGGATAACTGGAACCCCAGCCTTGATCATTTGTTCACGCGCATTGATCTTATCACCCATGGTGTCCATCACAGCACCAGAAGGGCCGATGAACTTAATCCCTACTTCATCACACATCGTGGCAAATTTGGAGTTTTCGCTAAGAAATCCAAAACCTGGATGGATGGCTTCTGCTTCTGTCAAGACCGCAGCAGACAAAATTGCATTGATATTGAGATAAGATTCTGTCGCCTTACCAGGTCCGATACAGATAGCTTCATCCGCTAGGAGTGTGTGAAGGGCTTCCTTATCAGCAGTTGAATAAACTGCCACGGTCGCAATGCCCAATTCACGCGCAGCTCGAATAATGCGAACCGCAATCTCACCACGGTTGGCAATCAAAATTTTACGAAACATGGAGAACCTCCTTAGTTTCCAATTGCAAAGGTAAGAGTACCACTCGCTGCAAGCTTACCATCTACTTCAGCCTTTGCTTCAACCACAGCAATCGTACCACGACGTTTAACAAAAGTAGCCGTCATGACTAATTGGTCACCTGGTACAACTTGCTTCTTGAACTTAACCTTGTCCATGCCAGCGTAGAAGACCAGTTTCCCTTTATTTTCAGGTTTGGACAATTCCAAGACACCAGCAGTCTGAGCCAAGGCCTCCATGATAAGAACACCTGGCATGACTGGGTATTGAGGAAAATGACCATTGAAGAAAGGTTCGTTGATGGTCACATTTTTAATGGCAACAATGGTATCTTCGCTCACTTCCAAGACACGATCCACTAGGAGCATGGGGTAGCGATGGGGTAGAGCTTCTTTGATTCCTTGAATATCGATCATTTGATACGTACCAATCCTTTACCGAACTCAACCATTTCTTCATTTGAAACGAGAATTTCTGTCACCACACCATCTTTAGGTGCAGGGATTTCATTCATGACTTTCATGGCTTCGATGATCACCAAAGTCTGACCTTTTTTAACACTGTCTCCGACTGTGACAAAGGCAGGTTTATCTGGTCCAGCAGCCAAGTAAGCCACCCCTACAAGTGGACTTTCAACGACATCACCCGCTGGAGCAACCGTCGTTTCAGCTGGTGCTGGAGCTTCTTCCACTGCACTCTCAACTGGAGTTGAAGGGGCCGAAACTACTGGACTTGCAGCTACTGCAGCTGGCGCTGGAACAACTTGAGCTGGTACTTCAGAAGCCATTCTTGCTTCATTCTTACTGAACTGCAATTCGTCCGTTCCATTTTTATAAGAAAATTCTCTCAAACTTGATTGGTCAAATTGAGCCATCAAGTCCTTGATCTCATTTAAATTCATAATTATTTATTCTCCCAACGTTTGAAAGCAAGAACCGCATTGTGTCCACCAAAACCAAAAGTGTTTGAAATAGCATAAGGGATTTCTTGCTCCAATCCTTGTCCATAAACGACATTCGCTTCGATATAGTCTGACAACTCACTTGTTCCAGCTGTCATTGGTACATAGTTATGACGCATGGCTTCAATGGTAGCGATGGCTTCTACTGCCCCTGCAGCACCAAGCAAGTGTCCTGTAAAGGACTTGGTTGAAGATACAGGTACTTCTTTACCAAGGACAGCTACAATCGCACCACTTTCTCCTTTTTCATTAGCAGGAGTTGAAGTTCCGTGGGCATTGACGTAAGCCACTTGCTCTGGAGAAATTTCTGCTTCTTCCAAAGCCAACTTCATAGCCTTAATCGCACCTTGACCTTCTGGATGAGGTGAAGTCATATGGTAAGCATCACAGGTATTACCATAACCAACTACTTCAGCCAAGATAGTTGCACCACGTTTTTCAGCATGTTCAAGACTTTCAAGAACCAGCATTCCAGAACCTTCTCCCATGACAAAACCGTTACGGTCTTTGTCAAATGGAATAGAAGCACGAGCTGGATCTTCTGTAGTTGATAGGGCTGTCAAAGCTTGGAATCCAGCAATGGCAAAAGGAGTGATTGATGATTCTGATCCACCAACTAGCATGACATCTTGGAAACCAAACTTGATTGAACGGAAGGCATCCCCAATGGCATCGTTTGATGAGGCACAGGCTGTATTGATTGATTTACAGATGCCGTTTGCTCCGAAGCGCATGGCAACATTTCCTGATGCCATATTTGGCAAGGCTTTTGGAAGTGTCATTGGTTTAACGCGTTTTGGACCTTTTTCATGAAGACGGATAACCTGATCTTCGATTTCTTTAATTCCCCCAATACCAGAAGCCACGATGACACCAAAGCGATCTTTATCGATTGCTTCTACATCAAGATTTGCATTTGTCACCGCTTCTTGAGCCGCATACAAGGCATACAAAGAATAATCATCAAAACGGTTGGTATCTTTTTTGACAAAGTATTTATCAAATGGGAAATCTTGAACTTCTGCCGCATTGTGCACAGCAAATTCGCTGTGGTCAAACTTAGTGATTTCTCCAATTCCAATCTTCCCAGTTTGCAAACTGTTCCAAAATTCTTCTGGAGTATTTCCGATAGGAGAGGTCAATCCGTAACCTGTTACTACAACTCGATTTAGTTTCATCTGTCTTACCTATATCTTTCCTTATTTTTTACATGCTAAGTCCGCCATCAACTGCGAGAACTTGTCCAGTCAAATAATCCTGTCCAGCCAGGAACACTGTAGCATCTGCGATATGTTCTGCTTGACCAAAATGTTTCATTGGGATTTGGGCCAATGTCGCTTCCTTGACCTTATCAGACAAAACAGCAGTCATATCTGACTCGATCATCCCTGGTGCAAGAGCATTTACGCGTACGTTGCGATTGGCAACTTCACGTGCAACTGACTTGGTAAAACCAATCAAACCTGCTTTAGAAGCTGCATAGTTGGCTTGTCCGATATTTCCCATCAAACCGACCACACTAGACATGTTGATAATCGCACCTTCACGTGCCTTGATCATCTGTTTCAAGACTGCTTGCGTCATGTTGAAAGCACCTGTCAAGTTAATTTTAATCACTTTTTCAAAGTCTTCTTCGGTCATCTTGAGCATAAGCGTATCTTGAGTAATCCCAGCATTGTTGACCAAGACATCGACAGAACCGAGTTCTGCAATCGCTTGATCTATCATACGCTTGGCATCTGCAAAGTCTGAAACATCACCTGAAATCGGTACTACTTTGACACCATAGTTTGAAAACTCAGCCAGCAATTCTTCTGAGATTGCTCCGCGACTATTCAAAACTACATTAGCGCCTAGTTGGGCAAATTTGTGAGCAATGGCAAGTCCGATACCACGACTTGAACCTGTTACAAAGACATTTTTGTTTGTAAGTTGCATTCTATCTCTCCTGTTTCCTGTTGTATTTTGTGGGAGAAGGGATCATTAGTTTCCTAACAAAGCATCCAAGCTTGCTTGGTCTTCAACGTTAGCTAGCTTAGCTGTTTTATCGATTTTTTTGACAAAGCCTGATAGGACCTTACCAGGACCAATTTCAATAAAGTTGGTTACCCCAGCATCCTGCATCACAGCAATACTTTCATAAAAACGAACAGGTTCTTTGACCTGACGCGTCAAAAGCTCTTGGATTCGATCTTTTTCCATAACAGCAGCTTCCGTATTGCCGACTAGTGGGCAAGTAAAGTCAGAGAAACTCACTCCCTCAAGAGCTCCAGCTAGTTGCTGACTGGCTGGCTCAAGAAGGGCTGTATGGAAAGGACCAGATACATTTAAAGGAATCAATCGTTTTGCTCCTGCTTCCTGCAAGAGTTCAACTGCGTGGTCAACCGCAGCCACCTCACCACCGATAACGATTTGGCTTGGGGTGTTGTAGTTAGCTGGAGTCACTACTCCAATTTTAGAGGCTGTTTCACAAGCTTCCTCAATTACTTCAACTGGAGTATTAAGGACGGCAACCATCTTTCCAGAGCCTGCAGGTGCAGCCTCTTCCATATAAGCACCACGCTTAGCAACCAAGGCAACTGCATCCTCAAAGTCCAAGGCACCACTTGCTACAAGAGCAGAATATTCCCCAAGAGACAATCCTGCTACCATATCTGGCTGATAACCCTTTTCTTTCAATAGTCGGTAAATAGCAACCGAAGTCGCTAAAATAGCTGGCTGCGTATAGCGAGTCTGGTTTAACTTGGTTTCTTCCTTATCAATCAAGTCACGAAGATCATAACCCAAAACCTGACTGGCTTGGTCAATTGTTTCCTTGACGATAGGATAGCGATCATAAAGATCACGCCCCATTCCTAGATACTGAGCACCTTGACCTGCAAATAGAAAGGCTGTTTTAGTCATTTCTTACAACTCCTGCCCAACGAGAGGCTTCTTCTTGAATTTTTTTGGCTGCGCCATAGTATAGATCTTTTAGGATTTCTTCGACAGTTTCCTCTTTAGAAACCAAACCAGCGATCTGACCTGCCATGACAGATCCACCTTCTACATCTCCATGAACAACGGCTTTAGCAAGAGCACCAGCTCCCATTTGTTCAAAGATTTCTAAATCTGGATTTTCTTGTTTAAAGGCATCCTTTTCAGCCTGCTCAAAGTCACGTGTCAACTGATTTTTAATGGCACGAACAGCATGTCCAAAGTGCTGAGCTGAAATAGTCGTATCGATATCACGCGCTTTTAAGATTTTTTCCTTGTATTTTGGATGGGCGTTAGATTCCTTAGCTACTACGAAACGCGTACCAACTTGAACGGCCTCAGCTCCAAGCATAAAGCCTGCAGCGACACCTTCACCGTCCGCAATTCCTCCAGCTGCGATAACTGGAATTGAAACAGCTGCAGCAACTTGGCGAACCAAGGTCATCGTTGTTAATTTACCAATATGTCCACCGGCTTCCATTCCCTCTGCAATAACTGCATCTGCACCAATTTTTTCCATGCGTTTTGCCAAAGCAACACTTGGAACAACGGGAATAACTGTAATTCCTGCATCATGGAAACGAGTCATGTATTTACTTGGATTTCCTGCACCAGTTGTAACAACCTTGACCCCTTCTTCAATCACGAGATCAACGATGTCTTCTACAAAAGGTGACAAGAGCATGATGTTGACACCAAAAGGTTTGTCCGTAAGTGATTTGATTTTATCGATATTAGCCTTTACGACCTCTTTAGGTGCATTCCCACCACCGATAATCCCTAGACCACCAGCTTTTGATACTGCACCAGCCAAGTCACCATCTGCAACCCAGGCCATTCCTCCTTGAAAAATAGGATAATCAATGTTCAATAATTCTGTAATACGTGTTTTCATAGTGCCTCCATCATTCCTTGCTTACGTAATAGTTCGATGAGTTTATCATTTGAGTTTCAAACTATTACCTAAACAAGAGGGAGTGGGTTTCCCCTACTCCTTCTAGTAATATGTTAATTATTTTGTTTGCTCTTCAACGTAGGCAACCAAGTCACCAACTGTTTTCAAGTTATCCTCTGCTTCGATTTGGATATCGAAAGCATCTTCGATTTCAGAGATTACTTGGAACAAGTCCAATGAATCTGCATCCAAATCATCAAAAGTAGATTCAAGTGTTACTTCTGATGCGTCTTTCCCAAGTTCTTCAACGATAATTTCTTGTACTTTTTCAAATACTGCCATGATAGGACTCCTTTAAAATATAAAAAATTTATAACTATGTGTTTACCACATGATTACCTAGATTGTAAGAATGAGTGTGCCCCATGTCAAACCTCCACCGAAGCCTGATAGGAGAATCGTCTGGCTACCATCTAAACGAATCATGCCATTCTCCACACACTCTGAGAGCAAAATCGGGATACTTGCTGCACTGGTATTTCCATACTCCATCATATTGGCAGGAAGCTTGTCTCGGTCTACACCGATCTTCTTAGCCATCTTATCCAAAATGCGGATATTTGCCTGATGAAGCAAGAGATAATCCAATTCCGATGCTGCGATTGGACCATTTTCAATGGTTTCTTTGATCGATCTAGCAACATCACGATTTGCAAAATCAAAAACTGCTCGTCCATCCATTTTCAAAAAAGCAGGAACTGCTTCTTGATCCGAGAAAGGAGAAGCCAAAGCCGTTTGACCATAGGTCAAACACTCGCTCCGAGAGCCATCTGTATAGAGACTTTCCACAAGGAAGTGACGTGTTTCGCTCGCTTCCAAGAGAACTCCACCAGCACCATCCCCAAAGAGAACAGCTGTTGAACGATCAGACCAATCAACTGCCTTGGATAAGGTCTCAGCCCCGATAACAATCCCTTTTTTGAACTGTCCAGAACTTAAAAACTTTTCTGCAGTTGAGAGAGCGAATACAAAGCCACTGCAAGCTGCTGTCAGATCAAAGGCGAAAGCTCTATGCGCTCCGATATTCGCCTGAACTCGAGCTGCTGTGGAAGGCATCATCGAGTCTGGGGTAATCGTCGCTACAATGATAAAATCAATCTGATCCGCTGTTAAGCTCCCTTTAGCCAACAAGCTCTTAGCTACTTCTGTCGCCAAATCACTTGTAGACTCTGTTTTTGAGATATGTCTCTGTTTAATTCCTGTCCGACTTGAAATCCACTCATCGCTTGTGTCCATGATTTGGGCTAAGTCATGATTAGTGACCACTTGCTCTGGAACATAATGAGCAACCTGGCTTATTTTTGCAAAAGCCATTATTTCAAATCCTCCAAAAATTGATAAAGATTGATTAATCCTCTACCCATAACTTCTATTTCCTCAGGACTCATGCCATCGATGATTTTTTCGACCATTGCCTTGTGAAAACGTCTATGAAGACGATGGACTAACCGACCTTTCTTGGTCAAATGCAGATAGACCACACGTCGATCCTGATCAGAACGAATACGCTCAATATAACCTTTTCTTTCCAGGTTATTCAAGCTCGTCGTAACCGTTCCAAGAGTTACCATCAGTTCCTTTGAAACCTTGCTTGGTGTTGCCTCCGGGAACTTCCCAATCACATCGATCGTGTGCATTTCTTTGATGGAGATGTCTTTGAATCGACTACCTCGTAAGCTAACCTCCTCGATCACAAGGACATTGTTAAAAATAGATGTTAGATAATCATTTACTTGTTGGTAGTCCAAATCGTTTCCCTCCTTCTAAAAAACTTTCACAATCAAAGCATTTGATAAAAGAAGTATATCAAACTTCAAAAAATTGTGCAAGTATTTTTTTACATTCCTGTAAATTTCGGTCTTCTTCTTTCAGAATGTGCTCGAACCCCTTCTTTAAAATCTTCAGTTAGAGATAACGATTCTTGTAATTTCAATTCTAATTCAGCATAATTCTGCCAATCCTTAAATTGACTTTCCCAAACTAACTTTTTAATCGCTGCGTATGAGTTTGCTGAACCTCTTCTTAATTTTTTCAGAACTTGTTCTCTTGTTTTTTCTAATTTGTCAACTTCACAAACACGGTATACCACGCCCCATTCTAGCGCTTTTTCAGCAGTCAAAGCTTCACCTGTCATAGCAAGTTGTGCAGCCCGTGTTACCCCGATACTACGACTCAAGAGATGAATCCCACCAGCGTCTGGCGCCAATCCAACTCCAACAAAGGCTTGAATGAATTTTGCCTTGTCAGTCGCCAAACAAAAATCGACTGCTACTGCCATATTTGCTGCAGCACCAGCAACCGCTCCATCTACCTCCATCAAAACAGGTTTAGGAATTTGCTTGATTTTAAAAGAAATTGTATTGACTAATTCTGCAATCTTATTCAAAGAAGGGATATCATCTTCATCTACTGCGCGTTTCATCTCAACCAAGTCTCCTCCAACTGAAAAGACCTTCCCATTCGCATTAATCAAGATGAACTGCACAGCTTGATCCTGCTCCGCTAGAGTCAAAGCTTCTAAAATTTCCTCACACATTGGGATATGAAAACCATTTGCCACTTCGGGACGATTCAAAGTAATGATAGCCAGATCATCTACGATCTGATATAAGATATGATTCATAGCTTCTCCTTTTCTTTTGTAAGGCAATAAAATTGTTTCATCATCAAAGTATACCTTTTTTTGGATAAAGAGGCAAGGAAAAACTAAAGGAAAGTGTCTCAGCTGATTATTTACCCATCATTTATGAGTGTGAGTAAAATTTGACACCCTTACTTTTAAACGGTTATCCCTTTTCAAAATAAGTTAGTGTTTTCTTCTATTATAATAGGAAGTTATTTTCTTCATTGAAAAATGCCCCTCTTTCTGCTATAATCGTATAAAATACTTACTTGAGGAGTCCTTATGAAGGTTGTAAAATTTGGCGGAAGCTCGCTTGCCTCTGCAGGTCAGTTAGAAAAAGTTTTAAACATCGTTAAAAGTGATAAAGAGCGCCGTTTTGTAGTCGTTTCTGCACCCGGTAAACGCAATGCTGAAGATACCAAGGTAACTGATGCCTTGATCAAATACTATCGCGACTATGTGGCTGGAAATGACATCAGTGCTAGCCAAAGTTGGATCATTGACCGTTATGCCGCTATGGTTAGTGAACTAGGGTTAAAACCTGCTGTTTTAGAAAAAATCTCTAAAAGTATTCGGGCCTTGGCAACTCTTCCTATAGAGGACAATGAATTTCTCTATGATACCTTCCTAGCGGCTGGAGAAAATAACAATGCCAAATTGATTGCAGCCTACTTTAACCAAAACGGCATTGATGCACGCTATGTTCACCCAAGAGAAGCTGGGATTGTTGTCACAAGCGAACCAGGAAACGCACGTATCATTCCATCTAGTTATGACAAGATTGAAGGCTTGGCTGATAGCAACGAAGTCCTTGTCATCCCTGGTTTCTTTGGTGTGACTAAGGAAAATCAAATCTGTACTTTTTCACGTGGAGGTTCAGATATCACAGGTTCTATCATTGCAGCAGGTGTTAAGGCTGATCTCTATGAAAATTTTACAGACGTAGATGGTATCTTTGCTGCCCATCCTGGTATTATCCACCAACCACACTCCATTCCTGAATTAACCTACCGTGAAATGCGTGAGTTGGCATATGCTGGATTTTCAGTCCTTCATGACGAAGCCCTTCTTCCTGCCTACCGAGGAAAAATTCCTCTTGTCATCAAGAATACCAACAACCCAGACCACCCAGGAACACGCATTGTTTTAGAACACAGTAGTGATAAATTCCCAGTAGTCGGGATTGCGGGTGACTCAGGATTCGTCAGCATCAACATGTCTAAATACCTCATGAACCGTGAAGTCGGATTTGGTCGCAAGGTTCTGCAAATCCTTGAGGATCTCAATATCGGTTGGGAACACATGCCTACAGGTATCGACGATCTTTCAATCATCCTCCGCTCCCGTGAATTGACTCCTATCAAAGAAGAAGAAATTCTACGTCAACTCGTTCAAAAGGCTGAAGTGGACCATGCTGAAATCGAACATGACCTTTCCATCATTATGATTGTCGGAGAAAAGATGAAGAGCCATATCGGGGTAACTGCTACTGCAACACGTGCTTTGTCTGAGAATAAAATCAACATCCAGATGATGTCCCAAGGTTCAAGTGAAGTTTCCATCATGTTTGTTGTCAATAAAGAGCAAGAAAAGGCAGCTATCAAGGCTCTCTACCATGCCTTTTTCGATGAAAGTAAGGAAGACTAAACATGGCCCAATCTCTCAATAAAGTCATTGACCTGCAAACCACTGGAACATCTTACCTCTCTATCTCGGGAAAGGTTGGAAAATTTTTAGTTGGGGATCAAGCCTTAGAGTTTTATCCTGATGTCAATGTCGAACAATATATCCAAATCCCCTGGTCCAGCATTCAGCAAATCGGAGCCAACGTAAGCGGCCGCAAGATCAGCCGCCACTTTGAAGTCTTCACTGATCAAGGAAAATTCCTCTTTGCTTCCAAAGACTCTGGAGCTATTCTCAAAATCGCTCGGGAAAAACTTGGCAATGACAAGGTCGTGAAACTTCCGACTCTACTCCAGACCATTGGACAAAAACTTAAAAATCTATTTGCAAAAAAGTAAAAACTTTAGTATAATCATAGCAACGGATAAGTAGGTTATCTCCTTCTTTCAGAAAGTCTGCGGGTGCTGCGAGCAGATAGGAGGGATAGGTGAAATTCTACCGTTAGTAACAATTACATATACAATCAAGTGCACACCTGTGAAGTTGGATGGAACCGTGGCCCTGCCACTCCAACACTTTGTCAGGTGTGCTTTTTTCATAAAGGAGTTCTTATGTTAGATATTAAACGTATTCGCACAGATTTTGATGCTGTCGCAGAAAAATTGGCTACACGTGGTGTAGATCCTGCAGTCTTAAACGAGATGAAAGAAATCGATGCTAAACGTCGTGACATCTTGGTCAAGGTTGAAAACCTCAAGGCAGAACGTAACACAGTTTCAGCTGAGATTGCCCAAGCCAAGCGAAACAAGGAAAATGCCGATGACAAGATTGCTGCTATGCAAACCCTATCTGCTGAAGTCAAAGCCTTGGATGCTGAATTGGCGAACATAGATGCTAAATTGACAGAATTTACCACTACTCTTCCAAACATCCCTGCCGACAGTGTTCCTGTTGGGGCTGATGAAGATGACAATGTGGAAGTTCGCCGTTGGGGGACTCCGCGCGAGTTTGACTTTGAACCAAAAGCTCACTGGGATCTTGGTGAAGACTTGGGTATCCTTGACTGGGAACGTGGCGGTAAAGTAACAGGCGCTCGCTTCCTCTTCTATAAAGGTCTTGGCGCTCGTTTGGAACGTGCCATCTACAACTTTATGTTGGATGAGCATGGT
>NZ_KQ970235.1:183420-184995 GCF_001579025.1 Streptococcus oralis | reverse complement strand
CCGAAGTCATCACGCCTTACATGGTTAACCATGACTCTATGTTTGGTACTGGTCAATATCCAAAATTCAAGGAAGACACTTTTGAATTGAAAGACACTAATTATGTCCTCATTCCTACAGCTGAAGTGCCTCTTACAAACTACTACCGTGATGAAATCCTTGACGGAAAAGACCTACCAATCTACTTTACCGCTATGAGTCCATCTTTCCGTTCTGAGGCTGGTTCTGCTGGTCGTGATACACGTGGCTTGATTCGTCTGCACCAATTCCACAAGGTTGAAATGGTCAAATTTGCCAAACCAGAAGAATCTTACGAAGAATTGGAAAAAATGACAGCCAACGCTGAAAATATTCTTCAAAAACTTAATCTTCCGTACCGTGTCGTTGCCCTCTCTACTGGGGACATGGGCTTCTCAGCTGCTAAGACTTACGACTTGGAAGTTTGGATTCCAGCCCAAAATACCTATCGTGAAATCTCAAGCTGTTCAAATACAGAAGATTTCCAAGCACGTCGTGCTCAAATTCGCTACCGTGATGAAGCCGATGGCAAGGTGAAACTCCTTCATACCTTGAACGGTTCTGGACTTGCAGTTGGACGTACAGTGGCTGCAATTCTTGAAAACTATCAAAATGAAGATGGTTCTGTAACTATTCCAGAAGCACTTCGTCCATACATGGGTGGCGCTGAAGTTATCAAACCATAAAAATAAGGCCTAGCTATTTCTAGCTAGACCTTTTTTCGTAACCAAATCAGATAAGCACCCAATACGAAGAATAAAATAGTGAGGCAAATAGCAGTTTCAGCCAAGACCAGATAATCCAGAAATGGAAGTTTCAAAATTCCCTGAGCCATCTTGAGCGAAGTAGCTGTGATAATGGTTGGGAAGGTGAGGGCTGAGAAGGCTGGTTGAAAGCCTTGTTTTAAAATATTGGGCAGGCGAGTTAACACAAAGAAAAAGAAAGACTGAGATGCCAAAATCATGACGATCAAGAGCCAAGTCGGTAGGCCTGCTCCTCCAACTCGAACTAGGGAAGCCAAGAGTAGAGAAAAGGGAGCACAGTAGATTCCTTCTTGTCCAAGCAAGGCTAGTGGGAGCGGATGTTTCTTTAAATCGCTATAAATAAGCGGATAGAGATAGAAGGTCAAGACAAAACCAAAACTCAAGGTCGCATAGGCAATTTCAATGATACCTACCAGAGGATAGGTCAAGGCTGCTACTGCTATCCCCACATAGAGCACCGTCCAGCTAGGAGTCGCATTGACCCTCCGACCCGGACAGGCAAATTTGATGGTAAAAGTAGCAATCAAAGCTAAATCCAAGAGAAATGAAAACCACCAGATCCCTTGTGATACCAAAGGAAGAGCAGGGAATACGCGAAAGACATAGGTCGATAAAATCATCCCAGCCATAGGAAAAGTGGCCATCCCTGATAAAAGAGGGGGCTTGGTCAATTCTTGCTTGGTTTCTTCCCAATTAAAAAGATGAAGAATCAGAAAGAAAATCCACAACACTAGACCAATCAGACTCAATAAATGCGACAGAACTGGCCAAGTATCTGCAATCAGATTTCCTG
>NZ_KQ970235.1:181289-183400 GCF_001579025.1 Streptococcus oralis | reverse complement strand
CCTGCTAAACCTAATAAACAGCCAGAGAATACTAAGGGGAGCTTTTTCATCCGAGCCTCCAATAATCATGTTATTATTAGTATAGCATAAAAGCGCTTAAAATAGCATAGAAAAATGAAGACTGGATTACTCAGCCTTCATTTTTTTCTTTATGGTTCCAACTAGGCATAGGCTTGCAATTCTGGGTTAATGGGCGTATTGGCTAGATTGTTGGCATAGTTGCAGAGGCTAGCAAGACTAACACCAAGAACTACATCCAAAGCATTTTGTTGCGTGTAGCCAGCTTCCAAAAATTCAGCCAAGGCTTCATCTCCCACACGCCCTTTGGTATTGATAACTGCCAAGGTAAACTTAGCTAGAGTATCTAGCTTAGGATCTGACTCGATTGGGGTACGGTTTCGGAGAGCTTGGAGAAGATCATCATTCATCTGGATTTGTTTGATCGAAAAGGCAGTATGACCAGCGACACAGAAAGCACAACCATTAGTTACGGCAGCTGTGATTTGCACTACTTCGCGTTCCACTGGAGTCAGGCTATTGCGACGGTTGATGGCTCCGACAGTTCGGTAGGTTTCAAGCGCCGTTGGAGCATTGGCCAAGAGACCGATTAGGTTGGGAATATAGCCATTGTTGTCTTTTTGTACTGTTTCAAGAACTTCTTTTACTTCTGCTGGTGCTGATTCTACTGTGTGGATGGTAAATGTTGTCATAAGAAACCTCTTTTCATTTTATTGTCATTTAGTCTATCATAGAATTTCACCCTTGGATAATATATATTTTCAATCGCCTTGATAAAAAATGTCTATGAAATGAAAAAAATCACACTAAAAGTGTGATTGGGTTAGTGTTTAAAATACTTTTTAGTCTCAGCAATGACGACTGGCGACAAGACTAAGAGGGCAATCAAGTTTGGTAAAGCCATCAAGGCATTGACGATGTCTGCGATAATCCAAACCATATCCAACTCGATAAATCCTCCCAACAAGACCATGACTACAAAGACTACCCGATAGAGCCAGATAAAGCGAACGCCAAAGAGAAACTCGAAACAGCGCTCTCCATAGTAATTCCAGCCGAGAATTGTCGTAAAGGCAAAGAGAACCAAAAATATGGTCAAAAGAACGGAGCCAAAATTTGAAAAAATTGTTGAGAAGGCTGACTGGGTAAGGGCAACTCCATTCAAATCACCACTCCAAACACCAGTTACCAAGATGGTTAAACCTGTCAGAGTACAGATAATCAAAGTATCAATAAAGGTTCCTGTCATGGAAATCAAGCCTTGCTCGACAGGCTCATTAGTCTTAGCTGCAGCCGCTGCAATGGGAGCTGAACCAAGACCAGATTCGTTAGAAAAGACTCCTCGCGCCACACCATTTTGAATCGCAGTACGGATAGTCGCACCTGCAAATCCTCCTACTGCAGCTACAGGGCTGAAAGCAGAAGTAAAGATTAGGGCAAGTGTGGCTGGGATTTTCTCGATATTAAAGAGAATGACTGCAAGAGTTCCCAGAATATAGACAATAGCCATAAAAGGGACGACTGCTGTTGAAACCTTGGAAATGGATTTGAGTCCACCAAAGACTGCAATCGCGACAAAAACAGACAAAACGATAGCTGTGATAGCTGGATCAATTTGAGCTGTATTTTGGATAGATTCTGTAATTGAATTGACTTGGGTAAAGGTACCAATCCCTAGAAGGGCAACCAATACACCCGCTAGGGCAAAGAAGATTGCAAGTGGACGCCACTTTTCTCCCATTCCCAAAAGGATGTAGTGCATGGGGCCTCCAGCTACAGCGCCGTTTGCATCCTTGGTGCGGTACTTGATAGCCAGCAAGCCTTCAGCATACTTGGTTGCCATCCCAAAGAAGGCTGCCATCCACATCCAAAAGAGAGCACCTGGCCCACCAACCTTAATGGCTGTCGCAACTCCGATGATATTTCCCGTACCAACGGTGGCAGCTAGAGCTGTACAAAGAGCTGCAAAGCTCGACACATCGCCATGTCCCTTGTCCTTGGTGAAAATTAACTGAAAAGCCTTAGGGAGTCGAGCCACCTGCAAAAGGCCTAGTCGGATGGTCAGATAAATACCCGTCCCGACCAATAAGATT
>NZ_KQ970235.1:167433-180959 GCF_001579025.1 Streptococcus oralis | reverse complement strand
AATTCTAACATGTCCTACTCCTATCTTTTCAACCCCAAAAGAAAGAGCACATGCAAGATACATGTACTCTGGAATGCCTAGATAAATGCCAAAAAGCGGTCTATCTTAGCTCTGTCCTTTTACCTGAGAGTTTGAGCAGTTTCCTGCCTTGCCCCTTCGGTGCCTTTACGGTCTCTCCAGAGTTCCGTCCATTTACAGTCATGGAAAACAAACCTTTCTCCACTTCTATTAAACTTCATTCGGTGTTGGTATTTAATTTTTTATTATTTTACAAGAAAAGTTAGCTTTTGTCAATATATTATTTGAAAAAAGATGGGTTTTCACTTCTTTTTCAAAAAAAGAGGAGCACTCTTTTTTTCTAACCTTTAAAGGTCACAATGGTTGCACCACTGCCCCCAGCATTCTGAGGAGCATAGCCGAAACTCTTGACATGCTTGTTTCTTTGCAGGTATTTGGTAACTCCTTCACGGATGACTCCCGTTCCGATACCGTGGATGATGTCTACCTGAGCCATATTATTAAGCAGGGCTTGGTCAATAAAGGCGTCCAGCTCATTCATGGCTTCTTCATAACGTTTGCCTCGGAGATCCAGTCTTGCTTGTGGACCACGTCCAGAAGCACGTTTGACGACATTGACTTGTTTTTTCTTGACTGGGGCTTCTTGTTGAGCCTGAACAAGGTCAAATTCTTTCTCTTCCAAGGTCATCTTGATCAAACCGACTTGGGCTTCCCAGCGGCCGTCCTTAAGCTGATTGGTCAAGGTTCCACGTTGACCATAACTGAGGACCACAATGTCATCTCCCACCTTTGGAGCTCGTTTTTTCTTGGCCTTTTGAAGGACCTTGTTTTTAGATAAGTCGACTTTTTCAGGAGCCAGTTTTTTCAGCTCAGCCTTGGCTTCAATGATTTCGTGGGGTTTGAGTTGAGACTTGCTATGGAGATTTTTCAGGATCTGGTCACTCTCACTTAGCGCTAGTTCCACAATCTCAGCAGCTTGTTCACGCGCCTTGTTGAGCTCAGTTTCCTTTTCACGATTGAGCTCGTTGTAAAGTTTTTTGAGTGCTCGGTTCATCTTGAGGTTTTCTTGCTCCACCTCACGGATATTGTCCAAGCGTTTACGACTTTCAAGTGTTTGCTCTTCCAATTGTTCAATGATACGGTTAACGTCATTATCTTGGTTGACCTGCTGGCTGGCATCCCTAACGATGACATCTGACAAGCCTAGGCGTTTGGCAATTTCAAAGGCATTGCTTCGACCAGGAACGCCCTGCATAAAGCGATAGGTCGGACGCAAGCTGGCTGTATCAAACTCCATGCTGGCATTTTGCACAAAGGCTGTCTCAATACCGTAGGCCTTGAGTTCTGGATAGTGGGTCGTCGCCATGGTCTTAACCTGACGCAGACGAAGATCCTCCAAAATGGCCATAGCAAGGGCTGCTCCTTCCTGCGGATCGGTACCTGCGCCAAGCTCATCTAGTAATAAAAGCGAGTGTTGGTTGACCTTGCCAAGAATATCTACGATATTGGTCATGTGGCTGGAGAAGGTAGACAAGCTTTGCTCAATAGACTGCTCATCCCCAATATCTGCGAAGATTTCTTCGAAAATACCGACACGGCTCCCCTTATCAGCTAAGATGGGCAAGCCTGACTGGGCCATGAGTTGAGTCAAGCCCAGGGTTTTGAGCATGATGGTCTTCCCACCAGTATTGGGACCTGTAATGACAATAGCCGTTAATTCCTTACCAAAGTGTATATCGTTCGCGACAGCATTTTTGACCAAAGGATGGCGAACATGAAGGAGTTGAATCTCTTGATTCTCTGAAAGTTGAGGAACAACTGCTTGTCTTTCTTGGATGAAACGTACCTTGGCACGAATCAGATCCAGATGGCCGATAATCCAAGCGTCATTAGCAATCTCAGCAGCATGAGGACGGACCCGTTCTGATAGTTCCTGCAGGATACGAATCATCTCATAGCGTTCGTCTGCTCGCAGGCTGGCGATTTCTTCGCTCAGCTTGACCACCTCACGTGGCTCGATATAAACCGTATTCCCACTAGCAGAGATGTCATGGACAACACCCGTAATCTTATTGCGATAGGTGTTCTTGACTGGTAAGACTTGACGGCCATTTCTGCTAGCAATTATGCCTTCCGTCAACATCTGCGCTTTTTGCTTGAGTAAGTCTTGCAAGACATCTCGAACTTGACTCTCGCTATCATGGATTTTCCGACGGATGCGTGCTAGCTCTTCACTGGCAAAATTCTCGATAAATCCTGCATCATTTAGAGCTTGAAGACTTCCTTGCAAGTGTGGAAACTCATGCAGTTTTTCAAACCATCTCGCCAACTGTTCCAAGCGTACGTTTTCGAGATTGGTATAAAATCCTTGCAACTCTCTGCTAGCCAGCAAGACCCGTTTGAGGAGCAGGAACTCCTCAATATTGAGGTCTGCCCCCATCTCCAGACGCTTGCAGACAGCTGATATCTCACGTGTCGCTAGGATGGTAAAGTGAGGTTGCTCCACAAATAGAGCTTGCATTTCCTCCATCTCTGTAAAGGCTTGTTTGATCTTATCCACCTTAGCAGTTGGAGCCAAGCCTTTTAGCTCCTCTAGGCCTTGTTCTGTCAAGAGATGCGGTTCAAACAAGGCTTTGATTTTATTGAATTCTAAGGTTTCTAGTATTTTTGTATTCATATTTTTTCCTTGTATGCTGGTTTACAAGATTATAGCAACTAGGTTTTTTGACCTAGTCGTCCAATCTGTAAACAAAGGGCTAGGAAAAATCCCGCCCTTTTTATCCGATTAAATTTGTCACCCAAAGTTGTTTGATAAGGTTTGTCGTAAAAGGGACACTTTGGATGATATGTTTGGCTACTATACTTCTTTCGAGTGAATTTTGAATGACTGCCAGAGGCACTGTTGCAAGGATGGTCAGAGCCATTTGCAAGACAAATAAGGTTACCAATAGCGACAATAGGCCTGCTCCGATACGAAACCATTTGACATCGAGCTTTTTAGTTGGAATCAAGTGTAGGAACAAACCGATAAAACGTCCGATACTGTAACAAATCCCAAAAACTAGAAGGTAGGCGAGACCCGCATAAAAGACCTTGTCTAGGTGAAACAGCTGGTCTGAAGGGAAGAAAAAGGTGCCCTGTCCTTCCTGAGGATTGGCATAAGGGACAAGCAAGTGGAAGTAATCTCCCAGCGATTTATAAAACTGTCCCGCAACAAAGGCTGAAATCACTGCAACGAGGAAATAATAAACTTGCAGCACCAAACCTCTACGGTAGCCGATGTAAAAGCCCCAAGCAAGAACCAATAAGAGTAGGATTGAAATCATAGGGAGTCCTCAATCTTGCTCTGTTCTTGTTTTACAGCAATCAACTTGTGACGGAGTTCTAACAACTCTTGCTCCTTATCATCAAATTCAATTTCACGATTGAGCTGTGTAGACAGACAGTTGACCGCCAAAAGAAGCGCAATGGTCTCATCATCCGCCCCAGGCATTTGTTCTTTAATTGCTTGGTATTTTTCAGTCGCAACCTTGGCAATTTCCTCCATAAAGAGGTTGTCATGCTCGGTTGTTAAGGTTAATGTCTTTTTCCCGAATGTAAACTTATATCGATTTAGATTTGCCATAAAATTCACCTCACGATATTATACCAAATTTCGCTAACTTTGTCAGTTTTTACCAATTCTCCTGCTTTTGTGGTACAATAGAGACTATGGCAAGTATCACACTCACACCAAGTGAACAGGAAATTCAGAGCTTTTTGAGTCAGTATCAGAAGGCTCTCAGTCCTAGTAAAAATCCTTATATTCGCTATTTTTTGAGACTGCCTCAGGCAACAGTTTCCATCTATACTTCTGGAAAAGTCCTCCTGCAAGGCGAAGCTGCTGGGCAATACGCCAGTTTCTTTGGCTATCAGGTTGTAGAGGAAACCAGTGGACAAGATTTTCCTATGATTGGAACTGATGAGGTGGGAAATGGTTCCTACTTTGGCGGGCTGGCTGTTGTGGCTTCCTTTGTGACACCTGACCAGCATGACTTCTTACGAAAACTCGGTGTGGGGGATTCCAAGACTCTGACAGACCAAAAGATTCGTCAGATTGCCCCTATCCTCAAGGAAAAGATTCCACATCAAGCGCTCCTCCTTTCACCGAACAAGTATAATGAAGTTATCGGAGAGCGTTACAATGCTGTTTCTGTAAAGGTGGCCCTTCACAACCAAGCTATCTTTCTCCTGCTTCAAAAAGGAGTCCAGCCAGAGAAAATCGTGATCGATGCCTTTACAAGCCCTAAAAACTATAACAAATACTTGGCGCAAGAAGCCAACCGTTTTCCAAACAAGATTAGCTTGGAAGAAAAAGCCGAGGGAAAATACCTGGCTGTTGCGGTTAGCTCCATCATCGCGCGTAATCTCTTCCTCGAAAACCTGGAAAATCTTGGACGAGAACTGGGCTATCAACTGCCAAGTGGCGCTGGAACTGCATCTGATAAGGTTGCTAGCAAAATCCTTCAGGCCTATGGCATGAAAGGGCTCAACTTCTGTGCCAAACTACATTTTAAAAACACTGAAAAAGCCAAAGCACTTCTAGAAAGGTAAATTATGAATTCGTTTAAAACATTTCTAAAAGAATGGGGAGTTTTCTTCCTGATTATCGCACTGGTCGGTCTTAGCCGTATCTTTCTTTGGAGCAATGTCCGTGTGGAAGGACACTCGATGGACCCTACCCTAGCTGACGGAGAAGTTCTCTTCGTTGTTAAACACCTCCCAATTGACCGCTTCGATATCGTGGTTGCGCATGAGGAAGACGGAAATAAAGATATCGTCAAGCGCGTTATAGGAATGCCAGGAGATACCATCCGATATGAAAATGACAAACTCTTTATCAACGGTGAAGAGACGGATGAACCCTACCTAACTGAATATCTCAACTTGTTCAAAACAGAAAAGTTGCAAAACACCTATACTGGAAAAGGATTTGAAGGCAATAAGGGAGTTTACTTTAGAGAACTTGCTCAAAAGGCACAGGCCTTTACAGTCGATGTCAATTCCAACACCAGCTTCAGCTTTACTGTCCCTCAAGGCGAATACCTTCTCCTTGGTGACGATCGTCTAGTCTCTAGCGACAGCCGCCACGTTGGTACCTTCAAGGCCAGCGATATCAAAGGCGAAGCAAAATTCCGTTTCTGGCCACTTAACCGTATCGGAACTTTTTAAGATAAGGAAGAGGCCGAGAATGCTAAGTCTCAGCCTCTTTTTCTATTGCGAGAAGAAGACCTTTTAGTCTCCTAGCTTGTTGAAAGAAGCTAAGGGTACAACTCTCACGAACTCATGTAAAGGAAACCTATGGAAGTTTATTTTTCAGGCACCATTGAACGCATTATTTTTGAAAATGTCAGTAATTTCTATCGCATCCTCCTCTTAGATATCGAAGATACCAATGCGGAGGACTTTGACGATTTTGAAATCATCGTCACCGGAACCATGGCGGACGTGATTGAAGGGGAAGATTACACTTTTTGGGGACAAATCGTTCAGCACTCCAAGTATGGGGAACAGCTTCAGATCAACCGTTATGAACGCGCAAAACCAACTAGCAAGGGCCTCGTCAAATACTTTTCTAGCAGTCATTTCAAGGGGATTGGTCTCAAAACTGCTCAGAAAATCGTCGATAGCTATGGTGAGAATACCATTGACGAAATTCTGGAACATCCTGAAAAGCTAGAAAGTATTGCAGGACTCTCTGCAAAAAATCGCGAGGCTTTCCTCTCTACCCTCCGTCTCAACTATGGGACAGAAATGGTCTTAGCCAAACTAGCTAACTACGGCATTCCCAATAAACTAGCCTTTCAGATTCAAGATTTTTACAAGGAAGAAACGCTGGATATTGTTGAAAATTATCCCTATCAACTGGTTGAGGATATCAAGGGTTTGGGCTTTACCATTGCTGACCAATTAGCTGCCGAACTAGGCATCGAAAGTCAAGCTCCTGAGCGCTTCCGCGCTGGTCTTGTCCACAGTCTCTTTCAAGGCTGTATGGATACGGGCGATACCTATATGGAAGCCCGAGATTTGCTGGAACAAACCCTGACTCTCCTAGAGTCTTCCCGTCCCGTGGAACTCGATCCCAGCCAAGTTGCTCAGGAATTATCTCATCTGATCGAAGAAGATAAGGTTCAGCAGATTGATACCAAAATCTTTGATAACAGCCTCTTTTTCGCCGAAGAAGGCATTCGCAGTCACTTGGTTCGTATCCTTGAAAAAGGAAAGAAACAAATTCAGGATCTAGAAACCATTCAAAAACATATCGCTACTGTCGAGCAAGAATTAGGTATCCAGTACGATGACATTCAAAAGCAGGCTATCTGTGACGCTATCCAGAACAAGGTCTTTATCCTAACAGGTGGACCTGGTACTGGTAAAACGACTGTTATCAATGGAATTATCGCTGTTTATGCCCTTTTAGAAGGACTTGACCTCAGGAAAAAAAGCAGTCTGCCTATCCTTCTAGCAGCTCCAACTGGTCGAGCGGCTCGGCGCATGAATGAATTGACAGGTTTGCCTAGCGCGACCATACACCGTCATTTGGGGATGACGGGAGACGATGATACCAGTCATCTAGAAGATTATCTGGATGCCGACTTCATCATCGTGGATGAGTTTTCTATGGTGGATACTTGGCTAGCTAACCAACTCTTCTCCAATATCTCCTCTAACAGTAAAATCCTCATCGTGGGAGACAGTGACCAGTTGCCTTCTGTTAGTCCCGGACAAGTCCTTGCAGACCTGCTCCAGATACCCCTGATTCCGCAGACCCGCTTGGAACGGATTTACCGTCAGAGTGAAGAATCAACTATCGTCACCTTGGCTAGTCAGATTCGACAAGGCATCTTGCCAGCTGACTTTACCCAGAAAAAGGCAGACCGCTCCTACTTTGAAATTGCTAGTGGCCATATCCCAGCTACCATTGAGAAAATCCTCGGCGTTGCCCTCAGAAGTGGCATTCCGGCTCGAGATATTCAGGTGCTAGCGCCTATGTATCGAGGAACTGCTGGTATTGACGCCATCAACCAACTCATGCAAGACCTGCTCAATCCTCAGCAAAAGGGGCAAGTTAGCTTTGAAGCAACTCAGTGTCACTATCGAACAGGGGACAAAGTCATTCACCTAGTCAACGATGCAGAAGTCAATGTCTTTAACGGAGACCTGGGCTACATCACAGACCTGATTCCTGGTAAATACACCGAGTCCAAACAAGACGAGATTGTCATTGATTTTGATGGCAATGAGGTCATCTACCCACGTAACGAATGGTACAAGATTCGACTAGCCTATGCCATGAGTATCCATAAGTCTCAGGGAAGTGAGTTTCCCGTTGTCATCCTGCCCATCACCAGTGCTAGCAAGCGCATGCTAGAGCGAAATCTCATCTATACAGCCATTACACGGGCCAAGAGCAAGCTCATCCTTCTTGGTGAATTACAGGCCTTTGACTATGCAGTTAAGCATATCGGGACTGCTCGCAAGACCTATCTGATTGAGCGTTTCAGTGATTTAATTGAAACTAATATTGAAGAAAGCAAACAAGCCTTCTCTGAAACTACCACAGCAAGTGACTCTGAACAATCCTACATCCTCACTGAGGAAAACTGGGATAGTATTCCCGCTATGATCGGGATTACAGATGCAGACCTCAAAGAGATTTTTGGAAAATAGACAAGCAGAAAGCCCACCTAGGCAGGTGGGCTTTTTCTCTTTTAAGATTATTTAACTGTTGCAGTGCTTGTAATCAATTCAACAGCTTTTTTGATAGTGATATCGTGTTTCAACATATCAGCTGAAAGCAAGTTTTGTACTTGTGCAACTTCCATGTTGTAGTCTGCAGCCAATTGCTCGATTTCTTTTTGGATTTCTTCTTCTGAAGCGTCAAATCCTTCAGCTTTGGCAACTGCTTCGATAACAAGGTTAGTCTTCGTACGTGACTCAGCTTCTGCTTCGTATTGTTTGTGAAGGTCTTCTTGAGTAGTTCCAGTGATTTGGAAGTACATGTCAGGGTTAATACCTTGACGTTGCAAGTTTCCAAGGAATTCATTTACTGAACGGTGAACTTCTTCGTGGATCATTTCTTCTGGAAGTTCTACGATTTCAGCGTTTTCTACAGCTTTATCGATTGCTGCACCTTCTACTGCATCTTTGTATGCTTCTTCTTTTGCAGCAGCCAATTCCTTACGGTATTTTTCTTTCAATTCAGCAAGAGTTTCAACTTCTTCGTCGATGTCTTTTGCAAGTTCATCATCAAGAGCTGGAACTTCTTTTGCTTTAACTTCGTGGATAGTTGTCACGAATTTCGCTTCTTTACCTGCAAGGTCTTCTGCTTGGTAGTCTTCTGGGAATGTTACGACAACGTCAACAGTTTCACCAGCTGAGTGTCCTACCAATTGGTCTTCAAAACCAGGGATGAATTGACCTGATCCAAGTCCAAGTGAGAAGTTTTCACCTTTCCCACCGTCAAATTCAACACCGTCGATAGAACCAACGAAGTCAATAACAACAGTGTCGCCATTTTCAGCAGTGCCTTCTTTGATAACCAATTCAGCCAAGTTGTTGCGTTCGCGTTCGATACGTTCTTCAACGTCAGCGTCAGTTACTTCTTTTTCTACATCAACTGATACTTCAAGGTTTTTGTAGTCGCCCAATTTTACTTCAGGTTTTGTCACGACTTCAGCTGTGATAACCCAGTCTTGACCTTTTTCCATTGAAGTTACGTCAATTTTTGGTTGCGCAACCACTTCAAGACCAGCTTCTTTTACTGCAGCTTCATAAGCGTTTGGCAAAAGTGCGTTCATTGCATCTTGATAAAGAGCTTCTTCACCAAATTTTTGGTCGAAGATAGGGCGTGGAAGGTGACCTTTACGGAAACCAGGAACGTTAAGAGTTTTCTTTACTGAGTTAAATACACGGTCCAATTCTGGTTTGATTTGGTCTTGAGAGATTGTGAAAGTCAAGACACCACGGTTTGTTTCTTTGTTTTCAAATGATACAGACATTCTGTCATTTCTCCTTAAAATTTTTAATACAGTCCATTATACCATATAATAGCGACTTTTTTCAAGTAATGAATGCGCTTTTCAATAGTGCTAGAGGTACTTGCTCGCTTCCTTGATACTAAGTTCAGCCATTCTCTTCTTATTTTTTTCAATAAAACGTGCTACCCATTCGGGATTGGTTTTAGAGTAGTCTCTTAGAGCCCAGCCGATGGCTTTGGTGATGAAAAATTCTGTCTGGTCCAGATTGTTGACCAGGATCTTTTCCATCAGTTGGACATTTGTTTTTTCTTTCCTTAACAACTGGTGGTCAATAGCGACTCGCCTCAACCAGATATTGTCTGAGAGGCTCCATTTTAAAAGCACTTCTTCAAGTTCCGGATGGTTAGCCACCAAACTTCCTACTACTCGATCTAGGATATCTACCGTATCCCACCAGGACTTGGTCACGACCAGACGCTCAAGCTTAGGCAAATCATCCTTCGTTAGATAAGACTGCATGGCTTTCAAATAGTTGGCAACCACATATTGGTATTCTCTAGGCTCCTTTTCCCAGCAAGTGTCTACAAAATCCCAATCGATAATTCTTGTTTTTTTCGCGCTTGGAAAATACTTTTTATAGAGGGCGTTTCTTTCAGGACCTGCAATACCTAGAAAGGGAAATTGGTAGCGCATATAGGCTTCCATTGGGCCTGCTTTCTCAGGGTCTTTTCCCGCTTCTAGCTCCTCAAGTATATCTGCAAGACTCATCTAAAAGTCCTCCTGCCCTACCAAGTGGTGTTGAAAGGCATAGACCGCAGCCTGGGTACGATCGCTGACCTCAAGCTTGGCTAGGATGTTGGATACATGGGTCTTGACCGTCTTAAGAGAGATGAAGAGTTCATCTGCAATGCGCTGATTTTCGTAGCCCTTGGCAATCAGTTGAAGCACGTCACGTTCACGAACAGTCAATTCCTCATGAAGTTCGATATGATTGCGGTGGTATTCGACCTTCTTGCTGACCTCTTGTTCAATTGCAAGCTCTCCAGCAGCCACCTTACGAACAGCGTTCAGTAATTCGTCTGCACTTGAAGTCTTGAGCATATAGCCCCTAGCCCCAGCATTTAAGACAGGCATGATTTTTTCATTGTCTAGATAAGAGGTCACAATCAAAATCTTGGCTTCAGGCCATTCTTTGAGGATAGCCAAGGTTGCATCAATCCCATTCATCTCAGGCATGACAATATCCATGACAATGACATCTGGGCGCAATTCCAAGGCCAAGTCAATACCTTGAGACCCATTGGCCGCCTCGCCCACAACTTCCACATCGTCTTGGAAATTAAAATAGCTTTTCAAACCCAATCGGACCATTTCATGGTCATCTACCAGTAAAATTTTCATCTATACTCCTTTATGATTCCTTGTCTAGCAGGGGAATACGGATATCGACCGCTAGTCCTTGCTTAGGTGCTGTCAAGAGTTGAACAGTACCTGCCATATCCTCAACCCGCTCCTTAATATTTCGCAGTCCATAACTCAAGTCATCTAAACTCCCTAACTGGAAACCAATCCCATTGTCCACCACCTTCAGCTGCAATTCAACATCTGTCTGATAGAGATAGACATCTAAACAAGATGCCTGGGCATGACGGAGGGTATTGCTGATCAACTCCTGCAAAATACGGAATATGTGCTCCTCGATTTTCTTAGGTAATTTAGACACATTTTGCTTGAGACTAACCTTGAGATCACTCTTGTCCTCAAGCTCTTTTAAGAGGATTTGAATCCCCTCAATCAAACTCTTCTCTTCCAACTCAACAGGTCGCAAATGTAGGAGCAAGACCCGCAAATCTTTCTGGGCTGTCTCTAGGATGGCCGCGACACTTTGCAACTGGGTCTGCATCTTTTCTCTATCCAGCTTCAAAGCCTGCTGACTGACACCTGATAAAATCATATGGGCTGCAAACAACTCCTGACTAACTGTATCATGTAAGTCACGTGCTATCCGCTTCCGTTCTTTCTCGATGATTGCTTCTTCCTTGACCAGGCTTTGATTTTCAGCCTTTTGAACAGCCTCTGTCAAGAGGTTGAGCTTGCCAGACAAGGACTTAAAACTGGCGTCCAAGTCTGGATCTGCAAAAGAAACGACCTCTTTTCCTGCTAACAAGCGTTTGAGATTGACCTGCATTTTTCTGCGAGAAATTTCTTCCATCACCCGCCAAAAGAGGACAAAAAAGAAGGTCATGGAAAGGCTAAAGACCAAAATCAAGAAGATGAGTTTTTCTGCCTTCTCAATATCTTGTAGTGAATAGGACCAATCAAGATTGAGAATATCAAGTAGACTATTGGTCAAAAAGAGGATAAAGAGGAAAGAAGTCAGGCCGATTAACAGATAAGATTGCTTTTTCATCCTCTGACCACCTCCACATCGCCAACCATAGTAGTTAGGAAAATCTTGACGCTCTTGTTACTCTTTAGATAGTCCCTGGTTTCCTGATGATAGTGTTCATTGCGAAGGGATTTCTTAGGTTGATGAAGGAAGGTAAGATCTCCATAGAGGCAGTTGACACTGAGGCTGATTTCCACATCTACAGGTACTATAATTCTAGTCGTTCCGACCATCTTTCTAAGGATAATGACATTGTCATGATTAGTTAGAATAACTCTTTCCAAATGAATGGTGTCCTTGCCCATGAGACGAAAGAGGTTGATATCGTCAAACTGGCAGGTCTGATGGCTAGAGAAATGATGGAGATTACCAAACCAGGGATTGCGTTCATTTTTTACTGTCACGACTTCTTCAAAAACCAGGTCAGTCTCCTCTTTTTCTTGGTTCATCATTGGGTAAAGAAGAAAGAGACTGTATATGACTGCTACAAAGATCGCTAGAATCACAAAGGGATTAAGCATGACGATGAAAAAGAAAAGAATAGTCGCCACAAGGAGGAAAACGTTGTTGCCCTCCTTACCTGTATAATAGCGCAGTAAGAGCAAAAAGAGGAACAGAATCAGCAGAAAACGCGAAAAATGCTCTGATACCATCAAAATCAGAGCTCCCGTCAACAGACAGGCTTCAATAAATAAAAAGATTTGAAATTTTTTTCATATCTGCATCCTCTCTTTTCTATTTTATCACAATTCAAAATAGACGCATCCGTCTGAGGATGGAAAAAAGCGGTTGACAAAGAGATACAAAAAAGAGCGGGATTCTTGTCCCGACCTCCTTATTTCTGATCATTCGCTTCTTTTAGTTTTCCATATAGAATGTAGTCTACTTTTTGCAGATCAGCTATGGTGGCACAGTTAAGAGCACACATAATCAAGCGTAAATCTGCTTTCCATCCTTGGACAATGCTAATCACTTCCTCGACCGAGTAGGTTTCAACCAATTCCAGAACGGTTCGTGACAATCCCACAGCCTTGGCGCCAAAGACCAGACACTTAATCATATCAAGCGGGTTCCGAACACCTCCACTGACCAAAAGTTCAACCTTGTCTTTCCAGTCTTGGGCATTAAGAAGGGCTTGCATAGTAGACTGCCCCCATTGATTGAGGTAATCACGCTGACCACTGCGACGGTTTTCGATATAGGCAAAACTGGTGCCACCACGACCTGACAGGTCAAAGGTTCGAACCCCCAGTTCATAGGCTCTCTCGATAGTCTTAGCATCCATGCCAAAACCGACTTCCTTTAAAATGATGGGAACAGGGATTTGCTTGCTATAATCTGCTAGATGCGATTGCCAGCTTCTGAACTTTCGTTCTCCCTCAGGCATGAGCAATTCCTGCATAACATTAACATGGACCTGCAGGAGGAGAGGATTCATCTCTTCTACAGTCTGAAGCCCTAACTCAACAGATTTGTCCAATCCAATATTGGTTCCTAGGAGGAGATTTGGATGGCTAGATTTGACAGAAAAAGAGTCATCTGTTGGATCCTTGAGGGCTGCGCTATAAGATCCCGTTACAAACAAAATCCCACAGGCTTCTGCCACCTGAGCCAGTTTTTGATTGATTTCTCTCCCCTTATCGCTTCCACCTGTCATGGCATTGATATAAAAAGGAAAGTCCCACTTTCGACCTGCAAATTCTGTAGACAGATCAATCTCATCCAGATCGTAAAGAGGTAAGGAAGAATGAATCAACTCCACCTCATCAAAGCTATTATAGGAACTTTTCTGCTCAAGGGCATAGCGGATATGCTCGTCCTTACGATTTATCGTCATGTCCTATCCTTTCTTGGTATAAGAGCTCAATCCCCAGATCGGCCCAACGGTTTTTTAAGGTTTCAGTTGATTGCTCATCAAAACTCAAGGCAATGCCACAGTCACCACCACCAGCTCCACTACTCTTGGCAACAGCCAGCAAATCTTGACTGGCTTGTTTCAACTGTCTCAGCGAAGGTGTGTAAATATCTGGGCTCAAGTCTTCTAAAAGCCGACTAGCTGTTTCCAGCTGCTCGATAATTTTTTTCTGCATTCCCCTGCT
>NZ_KQ970235.1:136546-167413 GCF_001579025.1 Streptococcus oralis | reverse complement strand
CTAGGGTTGGTTTAACTTGTGAGATAGAAAAGCCCCAGTCACGCTCCAAAACCGTCGCCAAGCTTTCTTCTTGCAACCAAGCAGCCACCTTTTTGCGATCAAATGACTGGTAGAGAACCAAATCCTCTGCAACGATACAGGCAAGGTCTCCCATAGAACCATTGTCTCCTCGCTTGAGTAAGACCGCGCTAGCCAGCTTGAACAAGAGTTCCTGATCAACCGTAATATCATATAGAGCCAGCAGGGCCTTGATCACCAAGACAACGACGCTACCACTAGAACCTAGACCAAACTTTTTGCCTTCCCGTTCCATTTTTCCACGAATTTCCAAGGAAAAAGGTCGCAAGGCTTGCCCACGATAAACGAGGAAATCTTCCACTAGAGCAATCGTTTCTTGAATCAAGCTGTAGTCAGGATTTGGCGTCAAGTCCACTGCGAAATCAAACATGTCTGAGTAGATACGATAGTTCTCAGAAAAAGCAATCTCAGCCTTCATATAGATAGGTATCGCCTTTATCAAGGCCAACTGTCCTGGCTCTAAAATAGCATATTCCCCTGCCCAGTATAGTTTTCCGCAAGTTTTAACAGCAATCATCTTGGCTCAAATCCTTTGTTTTTGACACAATCAAGCGGTAACGTTGACCGAAAATTTCTGATAAATGCTCCAAGTCTTTCTCCTGACAGAGAATCTTGACATTGGGACCGGCATCCATGGTAAAGTAGCAGGCTTCGCCTTGTTCACGAAGTTGACGGACAAAGTCCATCGCTTCATAAGTCGCATCCGTTAGATAAGAAAAGGCTGGGGATGCTGTTTTGGTCGTAGCGTGCATAGCAAGGGCATTTTTCTCCGTTAATTCCCCAACCTTGACAAAATCATTCTCTTTGAGATAAACCAGCATATCCTGATAATCCTTCTCAGACTGGCGAACCCAGTCATCAAAGGTCGTCGAGGTTTCCACACAAAGTTTCATCCCATCACGGCTAGAAATTGGTTTTTTCTTGTCCTCTAGCACCAACATAATCATAGCTAGTTTCAGGTCTGTCTCTACAGGGTAGATTTCCCCACTATCCTTATCCCAAGCACCCAGTGGTCCATAAAAACTACGAGAGGAAGAACCTGAGGCAAACTTAGCCTCCTGTGCCAACTGACTCCGATCCAAACCAAGCTGGAAATAAGCATTGCATGCCTTGACCAAGGCGGACAAACCACTAGAACTGGATGATAAGCCAGCCGCAGTCGGCATGTTGTTTTGAGTATCAATACGGACAAAACCTTCCCCAGCCGGACGGTAGCGGTCAATGATTTTGCTCATCTTGGCATGCTCGACCTCACTCTGAAGTTGACCATTGATATAAAAGGCATCAGCAGTCGCATCCGTCGGTAAAGGCGACAAGGTCGTCTCTGTGTACATGTTTTCTAAAGTCAGAGAAATACTGCTGGTCGCAGGAACCATTTCTTTTTCTTTTTTCTTTCCCCAATATTTGATAATGGCAATATTTGCGTAGGAACGTACTGTTACAGGCTTTCGATCCATGTCTGAACAGCTCCTTTCTCTTCTAATCGTTTTGCTAGTTCTTGTGCTTGGTCCAGATTGGCTACCAAGGCGATAATACAGCCTCCTAGTCCACCACCACTCATCTTGGCACCTAGAGCTCCGTAGCTCAGAGCCGTTTCAACGAGGGAATCTGCCTCAGGGCTACTGACACCAATTTCTTTTAGATGTAAATGCGCTTGACTGAGGATTTGTCCCAGTCCCTCAGCATCTTTTCTTCTAATCGCATCTTCTGCCTGCTGGGTCAATTCTCCCAAGGCATGCAAAAACGGTAGGGCATCCTTGCCCTTACTTTGAACTACTTGGATTGCTTCACGAGTGTGGCCATACACACCTGTATCTGCAATGACCAAATAAGCGGATAGGTTCATCTTAAGCTCTGTAAATCCAACGTTTTTAATAAAGCGAATGGGTTGGTCACTGAGGCAGGTCTTGGCATCCAACCCGCTTGGATTCATATGGGCAATCATCTCAGCCCGATTGACCAAGATTTCTAGTATATCATGAGGCAAGTTGGCTTGATAGTAGTCAAAAACAGCTCGAATGGCTGCTATACTGATAGCCGCTGACGAACCCATCCCACGTTTTTCAGGGATAGCTGAGTCAATCTGACAACGAATGCAAGCATCCTTGATATTTAGATGCTCCAGCGAGGCATATACCGCCATGGACAAGGTATCCTCCTCATAAAGACGCCATGGGCTTTCAGAAGGGACTACCTTACAAGTCACTTCCACCTCTAAGAGAGGTAGGGAAATGGCAGGATAGCCGTATACAACAGCGTGCTCTCCTATTAAAATAATCTTACTATGTGCCTGACCGACACCAACTTTTTTTGTCATGTGTTCCTTTAAGCAGACGAAAAGACCGTCTCATTTCATACAGTAGTATTTTCTCCTATCTATTTTATTATATTTTCACAAAAAAAGCGATTGTTTCCTTCACAATCGCCTCTTTCATTATTGGACCCATTCGCCATTATAGTTGACCGAATAGCCTTCTACGGTCGTATTCACTGCTAAAGCACCTGAACTATATGCGTAGTACCATTTGCCATTAACCTGGAACCAGCCTGTCTTCATATCTCCATTACTTGTATGTAGATAATACCAAGTCGAACCTTCCTGATACCAGCCAGTTGCCATAGCTCCTGATGAACGAAGGTAGTACCAACTGTTGCCAACATAAGCCCAACCTGTCTTCATATCACCATTTTGAGCATCTAGATAATACCAAGATGAACCTACCTGATACCAGCCAGTCGCCATTGCTCCTGATGAACGGAGATAGTACCACTTATTGCCAAGTTGCTGCCAACCAGTTTGCATTGCAGCGGTTGTTGGATCTAGATAGTACCAAGTCGAATCATCGTTTATCCAGCCACGCGTTAGTTCTCCAACCTTTAAACTGTTGATACGGGATTCGAATCCGCCATTTTTTTGTAAATAGTACCATTGCCCGTCGTCATATACCCAACCAGTTTTTAAAGTGTGATAGCTACGCTGATCTTCAAAATAATAGACTCGTTTCTCTGCTGGGCTATCATATTGTTCACCATGATACTTATCGATATTTGTATCAGTTTTCGCTTCTAAAACTTGCTTGCCAACAAACTCTTGTAGTACGCCATCTTGATTAAAGTAGTACCATCTTGACATTGGCATATATTCTAATCTTAAACCATTTGGGTAAGGACCAATTGTACTACCTTTGTCTGGCATGGGAATATATTGCCAGCCGACAACCATTTCTCCTGATACATGATCAAAATAATAGGTCTTGCCATCAATCACTCGCCAGGCCTTTTCTTTTATCTCACCCTTCTTGTAGTAGGTTCTACCATTTTCTTGGACAAATTGCCAGCCTTCTGAATCAGCATCATCCGCAAAGACGGTGCTTGTCGCTAGCAAAGCAAAGAAAAAGACTGCGAGTCCAACTTGCATCATTATTTTAAATTTTTTCATTAGATCTTTCCTCCATAACTGATTGTAGCAAAGACTTTATTGTATGTCAATATATAGAAACTTCTCAAAAAAAGCAGTTACACAACTGCAACTGCTTTTCTATTCTTGCATGGTGTACCCAACACCACGCACGGTTTTAATGTAGCTTTTTTGGCCTTTTACATCAAGCTTGCTACGTAGATAACGGATATAAACATCCACGATATTAGTTTCTGTCGCACTTTCGTACTTCCAAACACTTTCCAACAACTGCTCACGAGTCAAGACCTTCTTGCTTCCCATGAGAGTGGCCAAAAGGTCATACTCACGGCGCGTCAGAGCAATCATCTCCTCGCCACGATAAACGGTATGATGTTCTACATCCATACGCAAATTGCGGTAAGACGTTGGGACCTTCATCTGACTACAGTGTTGGTCGATAAAGTCCCGACCTCGGAAAATCGCTGAAATACGAGCCACCAGCTGATCAATAATCACTGGCTTATAGATGTAAGAAACGGCGAAGCGCTGGATTGTCTCAATCTGGTCTTGCAATTCTTCGCGATGGTCCAAGACCATAATCACTGAGGCAGGTTTTGTCCGACTCAGCCTCTCTGCAAAATCCTGGGCCGTCATATTCCCCAGACGAGCATTCAGTAAAATCAAGTCATAATCTGTCTGGAGAGCCATGGAGAGGGCTTTTTGCCCCTCCTCGACCAGATCAACACGGTATTGCTCTTTTTGGAGTTCCAGACTGAGAAAATGAGCGAGATTTCGTTCTTTCTCAAGTAATAAAATCCGTTTCCCCATGGCAGACCTACTTATTTTTCGTCATACCAAGAGTAGTGGAATGTTCCTTCTTTGTCTTTACGTTGGTAAGTGTGGGCACCAAAGTAGTCACGTTGCGCTTGGATCAAGTTAGCTGGAAGGTCTGCTGAACGGTAGCTATCAAAGTAAGTAATAGCTGCTGAGAAAGTTGGCACTGGTACACCAGCTTGAACAGCAAGAGCTACGATATCGCGCACTGCTTGTTGGTACTTGGCAGTAACATCCAAGAAGTACTCATCCAAGAGAAGGTTAGCAAGATCAGCATCGCGGTTGTAGGCATCTGTGATCTTTTGCAAGAAACGAGAACGGATGATACAGCCATCACGCCAGATAGAGGCGATGTCCGCAAATGGCAAGTTCCAGTTGTTTTCTTTAGAAGCTACACGCAATTGAGCAAAACCTTGTGCGTATGAAATGATTTTTGAGAAGTAAAGGGCTTGACGGATCTTTTCGATCAACTCAGCCTTGTCACCTTCAAATTTGAAATCAGCTGGTTTTGGAAGGACCTTGCTAGCATGTACACGCTCTTCTTTGTATGTGGAGATGTAGCGGGCAAATACTGACTCAGTAATCAGTGACAATGGCACACCAAGGTCAAGAGCTGATTGGCTAGTCCATTTACCAGTTCCTTTGTTTCCTGCAGCATCCAGGATGTAGTCTACGATTGGTCCATCTTGACCTTCATCGTCTTTACGGCTCAAGATATCAGCTGTGATTTCGATCAAGTAGCTGTCCAACTCTCCCTTGTTCCACTCAGTAAAGATTTCAGCCATGTCTTCTGCAGAAAGGCCAAGCAAGTGTTGCATCAAGTCATAGCTTTCTGCGATCAATTGCATATCACCATACTCGATACCGTTGTGGACCATCTTCACATAGTGACCAGCTCCATCAGGACCGATGTAAGTCACACATGGTTTTCCATCTTCTGGTGCTTTTGCAGAGATTTCTTCAAGAACATCAGCTACCAATTCGTAGGCTTCTTTTTGTCCACCAGGCATGATAGAAGGACCTTCAAGGGCACCCTTTTCACCACCAGAAACACCTGTACCGATGAAGTTGATCCCTGAGTTTGCTAGTTCTTCATTACGACGGATAGTATCTTTGTAGAAAGTGTTTCCTCCATCGATCAAGATATCACCCTTGTCAAGGTGGGGAAGAAGAGCTTGGATAGTTGCGTCTGTACCAGGTCCTGCTTGAACCATCAGCATGATACGACGAGGTTTTTCGATTGAGTTTACAAAGCTTTCCACGTCATAGCTTGGCACAAAGTTCTTTTCAGGATGGCAAGCAATTACGTCTTCTGTTTTTTCTTTACTACGGTTGTAAATGGCAACTGTATAACCACGAGATTCGATATTTAGGGCAAGGTTACGACCCATTACGGCCATACCAACGACACCAAAGTTAGCTTTTGTCATGTGACACTCCTCTTGTTTAATATGTTTTATTTTATCATTTTTACCTATGAAAGGAAAGAATTTTGTAACGGAGTCCTAGTAGTCCAAGTCATCTGCATGACCAGAACCATTCCCTACAAAGTAACCTGTCTTACAGTTGAGGGTGAAGAGATAGGTTCCATCTGGTTTATAGAGGTTGTAATAACCATTTCCGTTTACGATATTGACACGTTCTAGGATATATTGATTCCCAGTGATATAGCCACGAGCACGTGATGTTGCTAGGACTTGTTCCAATACACCATCCGCAAAGGTCCAAGCAGGGTTGTTGCTATCATCTACAGCTGATTGGTTGTACGGTACACGACTAGCACTTCTTTGAAGATTAACCCCATCGCCAGACAAACCACCATTTGTGTCTCTAGCTGGTGCCGTAGTGCTGGTTGAAGGTGTCGTACCGCTTGCATTGCTTTCTGTAGCTGAACTTGAGCTTGCTTGACTCGTGCTAGAGCTTGAACTTGAGCTGGAAGCACTGGTTTGTTGGCTCTTGCCAAGACTAATGGCCTTATCCAAGAGTTTGTCTAGTTCTGTGTTGCCTGTCTTAATTTCTGTAAATTTAGCGTCCGCTTTGGCTTTCGCATTGGTATCCAAGACACCGTCCGTAATAGCTGGGCTTTCAAAGAGGGCATTAACATCTTGAATGGCCTTGATTTGAGTTGCTAGGCTATCATATCTTGACTTAGCTAGTGTATAATCACGGCTACCTTCTAACTTATCTAGCAAGGTTTTCAGTTGGCTCAATTTATCAAACTGGCTGTTTTTCAGAGCAGTCTTATTAGCATCTGTATAGAAAGTATCATAGAGATCATTGAAGTCTTTCAAAGCTGTTTGTGTCCCTTGATCATCCGAAGAGGCTGCTTGAGAAGACTGGATTTCTTGGTTTGAACGAGATACTTGGCGGTAGACATAATATGTTCCAGCAAGCACAAGGATTGCAGCGACTACTGAAGCAGTGATGATGACACCTTTCTTCTTAGAGCCTGTTTCAGGTTCTGTTTGAGCTGAACGTGATAGAGGTGTATAGGTCTCCTCTTCTTGTTCCTCATTTATTTCCTTGGGCTCTGTTTCTGTCAAAACGAGAGGCTCTATTTCAGCATTTTCTTCATCTTGAAGTGGTGGAACAAACTGAGTAGTCTCTTCATTTTCTATCTCTTCAATAGATTCTTCAGCAACCATGTCTGAATCGTCTACCTGATCAGAAGGTTCACTTGATTCACGAACTTCTTGGATCATTTCCTCTAGGTTTTGAGTAGAAGCTAGTTCTTCTTTTTTAAACTGACGAGTTTCAAACTTGTCGGCTTCGATTTCTTCACGGTGCTGTTTGATGTATTTGTCTAAGATACTGTCCTCAGGCAATACTCCTGCTTCGACCTCTTCATTCTTACGAATGACTTGACCAACAGTCAAGTCTTTTGCTTCGTCAAAGTCAAATTGTGGTTCTTGATGTCCTTTTTTATGACGATCACGTCTTTTCTTACTCATGAGTTCACCTTTCTATTTTACCTCTTGGCGTTTGACACGCTGACCAAAGTATTGATACAAATCTACTTTTAAGGTCCCGTTATAGAGTTTTCGCTTTTTATCAGCTGGACTTCCGTACTTGCTTTCAAAAGCTTCGTCACTCGTCAGGATAAACTTACTCCACGTTTTCAGTGGTGCAAAGACTTGTCCCATCTCAGCATAGAGCTTGGTAACTCCTGCATCATCAGACAAGCGTTCCCCATATGGTGGATTGGAAATGATAACGCCATTAATCTTATCTGTGCGTAAGTCCTGTACCCGCATTTGCTTAAAGGTGATATCACCTGCGACGCCTGCTGCTTGAGCATTTGCCTTGGCAATCTCCACCATGCGAGCATCAATATCACAGCCCATAATGTCCAGCTCAAGTTCACGATCAATTTTCTTAGCCGCCTCTGTGCGAACTTCTTGGATTAACCGATCGCTGACCCAGTTCCATTCCTCAAAAGCAAAGGAACGGCGAAGGCCTGGTGCCATTTTTCTGGCAATCATAGCCGCCTCGATACAGAACGTTCCTGACCCACAGGTCGGATCAATCAAGGGCTTGTCTGGATACCAGTTAGAGAGTTGTAAAATGGCCGCTGCCATATTTTCCTTGATTGGCGCCCCACCCTTTTCCGTACGATAACCACGTTTAAAAAGGCTAGATCCTGTCGTGTCAATCATGACAGTTGCCACATCTTTCAGGATAGATACCTCAATCTTAAACTCGGGACCAGTCTCCATCAAGGGAACTCCTTCTGGACGGGCATAGTGTTTTTGTAATTTCTTCACAACAGCCTTCTTAGAAATAGCCTGAACACTGGGCTCGTTGTGGAGTTTAGACTTAACACATTTTGCCTTTGATATCGGGAAACGTGCTCCTAGCGGGAGATAGTTTTCCCAATCTAGAGCAAAAACACCTTGAAAAAGCTCTTCAAAAGTCTTAGCTGGAAAACTTCCGACTACAATCTTGATGCGATCCGCTGCACGAAGCCAAAGATTGGTCTCAATGATTGCCTTCACATCTCCTTGGAAGCGGACACGCCCATTTTCAACCTGGCAATCATAACCAAGGTCTCGCACCTCACGTCCAACGACAGCCTCGAGACCCGCCGCAGCAGTTGCGATTAAATTAAATTGTTCTTTCATTTCTAGTCTTGCAAGACCTTTCTCTTGTTCACTTTAAAAAATGAGGTTGAGAAAGATTTCTCAGCCCCAACCTATATGCAATTTTCTATAAGCCATGTTTTGTTCCAGAAGTGACTAGGACCACTTCCTTCGATAATCATCTGTCTACCGCTAACAGCATAAATCTGCTAGCAGTCAGAGTACTACGTTCGTTTCCGTGCACTCCATGCCCCGACCAAAATTTGGGTTGCTAGCTTGAGGGGTTTACCGCGTTCCACTCTCTCTGTTTCCAGAAAGACTCCGTCACTGTGGCACTTTCAAGCCTATTTTGACCTATCCGAAGACTTAGCCATTTCGACTGCCGTAACGATTTCTCGTCCCTAGGCTTATGGATTCGCCTAGCACAAACACTACAGGCATCACAGCCTGTGCTAGCATGGACTTTCCTCATGAAAAGAGATCCTCTTCACGCGATTATCCAAAAATTGCACTCATTCCTTAGTCAATTATAAATCTTGGTTGTCTAAGATTTGCTTACCAAATACTTCTTTTTCGAGACGATTTAAGCGTTTCAAAATATCAAAATTTGTCATTGAAGTAGAAGCCGTTACTTCAATAGAGTCTGGTTGAGTTGGCGCTACCTGTGGTTTATGAGATAATTCTTCCTTCAAATCAGCAATCTCTTGACGAAGGGATTTGACCAAAGCTGCGTAGGTTTCATAATCCTTAATCACATCGTCTAGGAATTCATCGACCTCTGCTTTGCTATATCCACGTACTTCACGTCCAAATTCTTGTTCAAAAATATCTTTCGCTGAAAAAATAATACTTGCCATGTCTCTCTCCATTCTGGGTTACTAGTATTATTATATAAAAAAAGACAAGTAAAAATCAAGGTCAAAGGCTTACTTTTCAGAAAAATTTTCTACTATTTCATTCAAGTCCTCAAATGTTAATCTTCTTGTAACATAGTCCGCTTGATTTTTCATCATTTGGTAAAAATATCGTAACTTGGTTTCGTTTTCTTCGTCGTAAAAAAGGTAACAAGTATCTGTATTTTCCAGCAGAAATCTCTGATAATCGCGTAATTGTCCCTTGTGCTCATATTGTGGATAGGCGTATTTGACAAAATCAACTTTCTTGAACTCACTCAGTTTCGCTTGATTTGCTTCATTCCAATTACTACCATGAGTTTCAAAATCAAAAATGGTCGCCAGCTGAAATCCATAGTCTGCTTTCATGTCTTTCGCCACCTGAAGCACCCAGTACTCAAAGCCCAAAGTCCCTGTAAAAACAAGCCAGTTCACCCCATCCTCTGCTAGACGTTCCAGGTCTCTCCGAATGGCTATTTTGATAATATCAACGCGAATATCCTTGTCATTAAAGAGACCAAGGTCGAAGGCTGAATAGCCTAAAATCAAGGCTGATGTCATTTTTAACCCTTTCTTTGTAAATTTATGATATAATAGAGTGATGTTATTGTACCAATAAGGAGAATTATGGTCAACTATCCACATAAAATTTCATCTCAAAAGAGACAAGCACCCCTGTCACAAACTAAAAATTTCGCAAATCGGGGAATGTCTTTTGAAAAGATGATCAATGCTACGAACGACTACTATTTGTCGCATGGGTTGGCAGTTATTCACAAGAAACCGACTCCCATCCAAATCGTACGTGTCGACTATCCCCAACGAAGTCGTGCCAAGATTGTTGAAGCCTACTTTAGACAAGCTTCAACTACTGACTATTCAGGGGTTTATGATGGATACTACATCGACTTTGAAGCAAAGGAAACCAGGCAAAAACATGCGATACCGATGAAGAATTTTCATCTCCATCAGATCCAGCATATGGAACAAGTCCTTGCCCAGCAAGGAATCTGCTTTGTACTCCTTCACTTTTCTTCTCAGCAAGAAACCTACTTATTGCCGGCTATTGACTTGATTCGTTTCTATCATCAAGATATGGGACAAAAGTCAATGCCACTTGGATATATTCAAGAAAATGGATATAGGATTGAGCCTGGTGCCTTTCCTCAGATTCCCTATCTCGATATTATCAAAGAACATTTACTAGGTGGTAAAACAAGATGAACAAACAAACTTTTCTGCGAATAGCTAAGTATGTCAGTATCAGTCTCTTAACTGTATTTATCGCAGCTGTAATGCTTGGTGGAGGTCTCTTCCTCTACTATGTTAGCAAGGCTCCCGAACTTTCTGAAAGTAAACTAGTCGCTACAACGTCAAGTAAGATCTATGATAGCAATGACGAGCTTATCGCTGATCTTGGTTCGGAACGTCGGGTCAATGCCCAAGCAAACGAAATACCGACCGATTTGGTCAACGCTATTGTTTCGATTGAGGACCATCGCTTCTTTAATCACCGAGGAATTGACACGATCCGTATCCTAGGTGCTACCCTCCGAAACCTTCGTGGTGGTGGAGGTCTGCAAGGAGCTTCAACCTTGACGCAGCAGTTGATTAAGTTAACTTATTTTTCTACGTCAACTTCTGATCAAACCCTTTCTCGTAAGGCTCAGGAAGCTTGGTTAGCCGTTCAGCTAGAACAAAAAGCGACTAAACAAGAGATCTTGACCTACTACATCAACAAGGTTTACATGTCAAACGGTAACTACGGAATGCAGACAGCTGCCCAAAGTTACTATGGCAAGGATCTCAAAGATTTAAGTATTCCTCAATTAGCTCTCCTTGCTGGTATGCCTCAGGCTCCAAACCAGTATGATCCATACTCGCATCCAGAAGCTGCTCAAGAACGTCGTAATCTCGTCCTCTCTGAGATGAAGGGGCAAGGTTACATTTCAGCTGAGCAATATGAAAAAGCGATTAATACTCCGATTACAGATGGACTTCAAAGTCTAAAATCTCTTAATAGCTATCCACAGTACATGGATAACTATCTTAAAGAGGTTATTGATCAAGTAGAACAAGAGACAGGTTATAATCTATTAACAACAGGTATGGAAGTCTATACAAACGTCGACCAAGACGTTCAAAAACGCCTTTGGGACGTCTATAATACTGATCAATACGTAAACTATCCTGATGATGATATCCAAGCAGCCTCTACTATCATTGATGTATCAAATGGTAAAGTTATTGCCCAACTCGGGTCTCGTCACCAAGCTAGCAATGTATCCTTTGGTACTAACCAAGCAGTGGAAACAAACCGTGACTGGGGTTCAACTATGAAACCAATTACGGACTATGCACCTGCACTTGAGTACGATATCTATGACTCAACTGCCTACATGCTCAAGGATGTACCATATAACTTCCCAGGTACTAGCACTCCAGTCTACAACTGGGATAGGGGTTATTATGGTAATATTACCCTTCAAACTGCTATCCAACAATCGCGTAATGTCCCAGCCGTTGAAACTCTCGATAGAGTTGGACTCGATAAAGCAAAAGGTTTCCTAAATGGATTAGGCATTGATTATCCAACTATGGTATACGCAAATGCAATTTCAAGTAATACAACCGAGTCTAGCAAGAAATATGGAGCAAGCAGTGAAAAGATTGCTGCTGCTTATGCTGCCTTTGCTAATGGTGGTATCTACCACAAACCAATGTATATCAATAAAGTTGTCTTTAGTGACGGAACTTCGAAAGAATTCTCTGACCCAGGTTCACGCGCTATGAAAGAAACAACTGCCTACATGATGACCGAAATGATGAAAACTGTATTATACTCTGGTACAGACGCCTATATATCATGGCTTCCACAAGCAGGAAAAACAGGTACATCTAACTACACAGATGAAGAAATTGAAAATTACATTAAGAGATACGATTATGTCACACCTGATGAAATGTTTGTAGGATATACCCGCAAATATTCAATGGCTGTCTGGACAGGTTACTCAAACCGCCTTACTCCTATCGTTGGTGATGGCTTCTATGTTGCAGCTAAGGTTTACCGTTCAATGATGACTTATCTGTCTGAGGATAACAACCCTGGCGACTGGACTATGCCAGAAGGCCTCTATCGAAGTGGTGAGTTCGTCTTTAAAAACGGTGCTCGTTCTGCATGGACTGCTCCTGCTCCGCAACAGGCCCCAACACCAGATAGTTCGAGCTCGACATCAGAAAGTTCAACTTCACAGTCAAGCTCAACTACTCCAAGCACGAATAATAGTGCAAACAATAATACCAATAACCAGCAACCAAATACAACGCCTGGTCAACAAAACCAGAACCAAAACCAGAATCCTCAACCAGCACAACCATAACATTTATCACCCGGATTTTTCTGGGTGATTTTTTCATAGCACTATTGCATTTATGTGCTTAACAAAAGCCTGAGAAGATATCTTCTCAGGCTTTTTCTGTACTATAAACCTCATTAGGAAAGATAGGAAACGGATTTCGTAATCTTGTTAAGAGGTTTTACTAAATACTAGTCTTTCTTTGTTTTTGCTACAAAGAGAGCAGATAGGGCTAGGCTAACACCTGCTAGGAAGAGGGCTGTGTCAGATTGACTCTCACCTGTTGCTGGCAAGCTTTGTTCAGCTGTTTCTCGCTTCGTCACTTCTTGTTTTAGTTCCGGCGCCGGTGCCTTACCTTCATCTGAAGCAAGTGAGCTAAGTTTAAACTCAGGTTTCTCTACTGTTGGAGCAGCTTGGTCGCCTACTGTCGATAATGGACCTGTGTATTCTGGAAGCTCATGTACCAGTGCCATAACAGCATTGACACCGCCCTTGAACTCAGGTTTCTCTACTGTTGGAGCTGCTTTGTCGCCTACTGTTGCTACTGGGCCTGTGTACTCTGGAAGTTCATGTACTAGGGCTTCAACTGCATTGACACCACCTGTGAATTCAGGAACCTCAAGAACGGGTGCTGGTTCTTCACCCTTGCTTGATTGAACAGGTTCTTCTGTCAATTCTTGATAGAAGCTCGCCAATTCATAAAACTCAGCCTTGCCGCCTTCCCAGACTAATTTGACGTCTAGAAGAGAGCCACCATTTCGGATAGCGAAAGTTTGGAGACTAGATGTAATGGCACCGAGGTCTAGCCAACTGTCTTGGCCATCCTTAAGTGTTCTAGCAAGCACACGTGCTTGCGCTCCTTCAGGAAGACTGGAAACGAGACGAAGGTGGTTAGCTTTGGTTGGTTCAGACAAGTGATACACCAATTCGCCCTTGTCTTTTTCAGACTTGTAGCTGGTCAAGACTTTGCCGTCTACAAGATTATTATAAAGGTTGCCTTGGCTTTCTCCACTACTTCCTTCTACTGTTGGATCATTGATTGGTTTGACAAATTCACCATCGTTGATGACCAATTCTGTAAAGCCTACAAAACGGGCATCATAGTCTGCTGTATAGAGGACACGGAGATAATTAGCTTTGACTGGTGTCGTCAATTCTCCTTCGATGTAGCGATTTCCTGGCATCTTAGAATCATGTGTCCAACCATCTGTCAATGAATCATCGTGTGTGCTATTGGCCACACCATCTCCTACTGTCACGACATCAGTCCAAGTTTTACCGTCTTGGCTGACTTGGATTTTACCATCACGAAGGTAGTTTTGAGTTCCGTCTTGGATATAGGCTCTGATCTTCTTGATGGTACGTTCGCTACCAAGTTTCAAGGTTACGTGGCCATCTTTACGAGCATAGTCTGAAAACTCAACGAAGTTGTTATAAACACCATCAAATAGTTGATCTAGGTTGTTCAGTTTACGAACATCATTGCTTCCGTATGTTGGATGAATGCCCATAGTTGTAGATTCTAGTTTGGTTGGTTGCACTTCTTTGGTTGTCACAAGGAGAGAAGTGGCTGTCACAGCTTGTTCCTGATCTGTTTTATTGACCAGACGCACATAACGTACCAAGTGACTCACTACAGATCTGTCTGTCAACTGGCTAGCTGGCGTCCACTCTTGCGCATTTGCAGAGTACTCAAGGCTAAGAGCAGGGTTGGCCTGACCTTGGAGCTGGATGCTCTTGATTTGATGGATACGGTCAAGCTTCATTCCTAGATAGCTATGAGCAGGGAGTTTGGTTCCAGCTGGAATTTGAAGCTCGTAACTGCCCAAGCTATCCACTACCGGCGTTTCCTTCAAGGCGTCGACGTTGGTGTCCGTTAACTCACTGTTTCCAGAGCGTGTCTCAACAGAGAAGTCCTGGATACGCCACCAGAGGTCGAGAGCCTTGGTATTGCGGACTCGGATGTAACGAGCATTGATCGCTCTGGTCACTTCCTTGGTTTGCTCACCTGACAAGCGATCGAGTTCCTGCCAAGTAGTACCATCTGTAGAATACTCAAGCACACCTGCGGCAAGTTTATCACCTGTTCCTTGACGAAGACGAACTTTAGTGACTGACTTGACTTCACCGAGGTCAAGTTGTGCCCAAGCATCTACTGGTGTCGTATTGCTACCGTCAGCATTTGCCATCATGGCTTCTGTATTGTCCTTGCCATCAGTGATTTGACGGGCTGAGGTATTTAGTTTGTAAACTAAGTTTGAGCTTAGACTAACTATCGTTGCTTGTTGGCTACGAGCTTTTTCGACTGGACGGTTAACTGCAATTTCCTGAACTGCAAACCAGGTATTCTCACGGTCTGCTGTCGCAATCATGCGAACTGCCTTGGCCTTGATAGTGAGATTTTCAAACTTAAGTAGGGATTCATTTCCGACATAGCTTGGCTCTTTCAAGGTTACCCAGTTGTCATTTTCATCTAGATACTGCACTTCTGCCTTACTAAAGGTATCACGTGGATTTGCCTGCGTTCCCATAGCAAAGGTCAAGGTTTGAATCGCTATCGGTTTGTTGAACTTCATACCAATATAATCACCTGTCTTGATGCTATTTGGTGATTTAATAATCGCATGAGTTGCCAAATCGCCATCCGTCACTTCTGCCAAACCACCTTCTACACCTGTTCGATTGGTGATAAAGGTGCTGATGATTTGGTCTGGGTGCAAGACTTTTTGAACTTCAGACGCTAGAACTTCCTTCAAGGATAGGATAAATGGACGAATATGTTGAACACCCAATTCAGCCTTTTCCATATGGTCTACATAATGGAAGGTGTGAGTTTGAGACTGTTCGTACAATTTCAAACCTTTATAGTAACTATCCCAAAGTTTGGCTGCATCGTTTGTAGCCATGGCTTCAGTTCCTGTAAGGAAGGCATCGAGAGCATTCATTTGATCGATTGCATTATCCAACCAATAGTGGATTTGGGCAACCATTTTTTTATCTCCTGATGCTTTGTAAAGTTCGGCTGCTTCTTTAATCTTGGCAAATTCTGCACGCAAGGCTGCACGTTCGGCAGTCACATCCTGACCAGCTTTGAGCTTGGTCATGAAGTCTGTTAATTTTGGAGCTAAGTCTACCGATTCTTCTAGTTTAACGACACGATTATCCATGTTTTGGTTGATCATGTGCTTACCAAGTTCGCGGAAGGCTGCTGATACCTTGCTATCTTTAAAATGACCATTTTCTACAAAGTTGAAGGCAATGTCATTGATTTTCTTAGCTTCTTCTTCTGATTTCCACTGTTTCCATGAGTATTGAGCTCCTGAAAAGAGGGCAATCTTAGATGGTTCAGACTGTTGCATTGGGTTCAACATGATACCAGATAGCAAGCTTGGATCCACATTTGGATGAAGGAATTTCTCACCGCCACCTAGAATCAAGTGTTGTTTAGAGTTATCTGTTACCGGCCAGTTAATCCAAAGTGAAACTGGGCGATAGGTCTTGCCTCCTGCGGATAGATTGTTCTTGAGAGTTGAAAGGAAGCTTTCAGAGACTTCACCCCAAATCTTACCACCCGTCAAGGTCATGGATGCTGAACTTGGGAGATTTTCATTGAGGGATTTCAACTCATCTTCGCGTCCATTACCCCAATACTGGCCAGGAACAAAGATCATTTCTTTACGAAGACCGCTGTAAGTTCCCTGCATTTCAGTCAACCAATCCGTCATATCTTTCATCAAGCGGTTGTAGCTATTGTAGCCTCCGACTGGGCTCGGTGCATCATCTGCTAAAATACCAAACTCACGGACACCCACTTTCATCAACTGGGTAAATTTAGCCTTGATGGTTGCCAAATCTTCTTGGTAGTGCGCTTCATTACCAAAGCGGATGCGGTTGTTCATGAATGGATGGATAGTCCAGACATAGCGAGTTTTACTTTGATTTCCAACACGAGCAAGTTCACGAATTTCAGCTAGTTTTTCTTCTGGATAGAGTTCTCGCCATTTCTTGTTGTGATATGGATCATCTTTCGGTGCAAAGAAGTATTGGTTCAATTTCAAATCGCCACCAAAACGCATGAGCTCTGCACGATCTGCGTTAGACCATGGGTTTCCATAGTAACCTTCGATGAAACCACGGTTCTTGAGCTCTGCGTAATCTTCTACTGTCACATTGCGAAGGACTGGCACTTGACTTTCCTTGAGCATATGTTTCAAGGTTGTCAAACCATAAAAGACCGCATCTGTGTCTTTTCCGACAATGGAGATATAGTTGTCCTTGATGGTCAGAGCATAAGCATCAATTTTGTCAAAGAGACCTGCTGAAACCTTGGACAAGTTTTGTTCTGCTTGTGAACCTTGTCCATGCACTCCAAGATAGATATTGGTTGCGCCAGCGATTGCTGCCTTACCAGTTGTATAAGATACTTGATTGTCCTGCAAGACACTCTTCAAGCGATTGCGAGTATAGATATCGAGTTGATCGCCCATGACCAGATTGACTTGCTTACGAAGGGCTGTGACTCCTTCTCCATAAGTCACTTTTTGTGGAGTTGGGAAGACCTTGTACTCTTTCTTGAGATAGTCTGCGCTCTTGCTAGCAGCTGCAATGCTGTCTTCGCTAGCTGGTTTACTTGCAGTGAATTGATCTGCCAATTCAACTGTTCCATCACCTGTTTGCTCTACTTTTGGTTTTTCTGGTGTAGTTGGTTTTTCTGGTTGACTTGGTGCAGGCGTTTCTTGCTCTTCTTTGACAGGTTTTAATAGATGAACTTCAGCTGCACTTGCAAAACCACCAACGCCTTCCAATACTTTCAACTCAATCTTATTGGTATCTACCGCCGCAAAGTTGACTGTTTTTTCTTGGGCGTTGTTGTCCCAGCTTCCTTCTGAAACCTTGACCATTTGGCCATCTTTTTGTGCGTAGATTTCGTAGCGCGTCACGACACCATTTCCACCACCTGGACGTGGGAGGTAGGTCAAGCCATTGACTTTTTCTGCTTCTTTCAAGGTCATAGTAAGAGTGTATGGCGCAGTGTCACCAGTCCACTTAGTATGCCAGAAGGTATTTGGATCATTGTCAAAGGCCTTTTCAACAGCGCCTTCAGTCGCGTTTCCTGGAAGTTGCTGACTGCTTGCGGTTGCTGTAATCTTATCATTTGAAATCAAACGAGGATTTACAAATGGTTTGTCTGACAACTCTGCGCTATGCAAGACTCCTTTGAAACCACCGATGCTTTCAAGTGGTAGAACCAAGCTATTGTGGGCAAAGCGAGGGTGGGCTGGATTTGCTATACGCTCAATCTTTTCACCATCCACATAGACTTCTGTAGATTGTGGTTTGGTTACGATGGAGATTTGATAACGTTTGTTCTTTTCAAGTTTTTTGTTGAATTGGATATGGAACTGTTCAAACTTATAAGCAAGATAGCCGTCTTTATCAGCTAGATAGATACGGTTGTCGCCACTTGTTGAGAAGGTTTGTTCCCCATCTCCAGTGACAGTCACATCAAACTTCAAGACGTGACTTGGACCAACATCACCAGCCAAGCCTTCGATACTGCTGTCTTTCTCAAAAGCCAATCCCTGTTCGCTTGCCTTCACTTTCTTGCTTGCATAGTTCTTGACTGTTTCAGAATTGATGGTAAACAAGTCGCTTTGATCAATCTCTTTATCAGGATTTGACTGTGGCGCATAAGGGCTCGTTGGTAGGGTGCGTTCTGCAAAGGTCGCAGCTGCACGGTCAGATCCCCAGGTGCGTTCTGCAGTGGTTTGCATGCTCTTGAAGAAGCGTTTGAAGATGTCATAAGAGGTCAAACCGGTCTCATGAAGGTCAATGTTATCATTCCAAACTGCGTGCCCACCACCAAGAATACTTGGATGAGAAGCTGGTAGAAGTGGACCTCCACCTGTTCTAAAATCATTCGGTGTCCAGCTATTGTACTGACGTTCGTAGTTAGCATAGTCCCCGTAGGCTGCTTGACTATTGCTTCCACTTGGCACACTATAGGTCGGTACATCCGTGATATTGATAATCTTAGCTCCCTGAGCAATGGCCTCATTTGGTCGTTGCCATCCGATACTCCAGATATCAACCTCTACTCCGTTCCAATCAACAGGAGTGTTCCCACGTTTCGCACTGAGCGATCCCCAGATACGAGGGGTGTAACCTTTAGACTTGATATATTGGGTCAAATCATTGACATAGCGGCGATAGCTTTCTCTGCTACCATAGTATTCATCCGTTCCGATATGAACAGTGGACACACCATGAAGCGGTGCATCTGGACCATCGAGGAGTTTGTCATAGACTGATTTGACAAAAGCTAGCGTTTCATCGTATTTATTATCTAGGTCGAGCATGGCAACACGTTCAACATTGTGTTTGCCAGCATAATCACTCAAACTACCTTGATACATGAGGTCTGGGCGGACTTTGACAAAGGACAAGGCGTGACCTGGTGTGTCAATTTCTGGCACTAGGTTGATATGCAAGGCCTTGGCAAGTTTAATCAGATTTTGCATTTCTTCCTTGGTATAATGCTCATCTGATGTTAGTTTTTGACCATTCTTACCGACAATGTCTGTCTCCACACGGAAACCAGTCTTGGCATGTTCAAGAACATACTTGAGTTGTTCTTCTGGTGTTAAGCTCTTACCTGCCAAGTGTTCCTTTAGGAAGATATAGTTATCATTAAGGTGCAACTGCAAGTCGTTCATCTTGTAGTAAGCCATGTTGAGCATGATGTCTACAAGAGTGTCATAAGGGATAAATTTCCGACCTGTATCTAGCATAAAGCCACGGTGGCTGAAACTTGGGAAATCGCGAATTTCGCCATTTTGGAGGTTACTTTCTCCCATTTGAAGAAGAGTACGAGTGGCGTAGAAGGCTCCTGTGTTTGTGGCAGCTTCGATGGTAATCACATCATTTTGGATAGTGATACCATACCCTTCTTTACCATAACCCTTGTTTTCAACTTTTTTAAATTCGATTCGTTTTTGAGCCTGCTTGTCACCTGTTGCTAGTTCCAATCCACGACTGGCAAGGTCTGACTGATAGAAGGTCGCAGCCTGATCAAAGCCAGAATCTCCTGTCGCAAGAACTGTATCTGAAGTGATAGAAGATTGGCCTTCTTTCCCATACCATTGTTGAACAGCTGGTGCTACTTTTGGTTTGACACCCACACCTTCGTCCTGATGTAGGCCCTTGATGACTACTTCAAATTCCTTAGTGAAAGTATGACTGTCTCTGATTTGTTGGACCATGACCTTGACGCGTTGGTCTGTCAAAGGCTTATAGATGTGATTTTGAAGGTCAATCACACCTTGCTTGTTGCTTCCGATGAGGCTGACTTTTCCTGGTAGAGTTGGTAAGACAAGAGACTGTCCATCTTCTGCTACTGTTAGTTCGGTTACTTGGCGGATATCCGTTACCTTACTATGGTCCGGAACGTTTGAATAAGCTCGAATTTCTTGGATACCAACGTTTCTCCAACCCATTGTCCCCGCTTGATAGTCGTTAATTTCTAACTTAAGATATTTAGCTTGAATAATATTGGCTAAGTCAACTTTCTCATCTAAAACAGGATCTCCAGTCTTGGTATGAGCGAGTTTCCATTGTTTTTCTCCGTTAGCGCCCACGTCTTCTTGACCTGCGTAGTAGAGACTCCAAGATTTGATATTTGGGTCATTTTGCCCATTACGAAGACGACGATCCCAGTCAATTTCTACATGCTTGATGAGGGTAGTTTTTGGAAGAGTTAATTCAAAGGTTGGTTTTACTGCATCTCTATCTGTAGCCCAACGGGTATTGTCATCTCCATCGATAGCCTTATCTGCAGTAAAGTTGGTCCCAGTCTCATGGTTGCTTGCCTGAGCAGTAGCACCCTCGAGATGGTTGACATCTTCTCTATCTTCGATTGTCTTTTCAGCTGGTTTTACTGCTGGTGTAGGGGTTTCCGCAGGTTGTTTATCTGCCTTTGGTGTTTCAACCGGTTTTGGCGTTTCTGCTGGTTTGGGACTTGCAGGACTTGTCTCTGGTTTTGTCTCTTCACTTGCTGCAGGATTGGTTCCCTCATCTGTCGCTGGAGTTTCTTCATGACTTGCTTCTGTTGCAGCTTCTGCATCTGCCTTTTCAAGCGCAGCGGCTAAATCATCTGGTAACTTATCCAGTGCTTGAACATGGGTGATGCTTCCCTCTGTTTCTGAAGGCGCTGCTGTTTCTGCTGCCTGAACCATATTGGCGCCAAAGATACTAGCACCAATCATAACGGAGGCTGCACCGATTGCAAATTTTCTTATACTATAGTGACAGCGTTTCTCAAAAAAATGTCTATCCATCTTTCTCCTATTCCTTTCATCCGCATACATGAGTAAGCGGTATCATTTCTCCTTTGAAAAAAGGAGAGAACCTAGAGGTCCTCTCCGGCTGTTTAATCCTATTTGATTCTAGTTCTTTTGGACTTCTAAAACCAAATCTCATTAATCTTCTTTACGTTTTGTCGCAAGAACCGCAGCAGATAAAGCGATGCTCACACTTGCTAAGAAGAGGGCTACTTCTGAGCTGTGCTCCCCTGTAGCAGGTAGTTTTTCTTCATCTTTAGCTCCCGGAGCTTTGGTATCAGCTACTGGGCTTGGAGTGAGCGGGTACTCAGGTTTTTCAACTGTTGGAGCTGCTTGATCTCCAGCAGTAGCCAATACACCTGTGTAGGCTGGTTTCTCGTTTACCAAGGCTTGGACCGCATTGACGCCACCCTTAAACTCAGGGACTTCATTTGCAGCCGCTAGGACCGCATTGGCTCCACCTTTGTATTCTGGTAATTCGTGAACCAAGGCTTCAACCGCATTAACGCCGCCCTTGAACTCAGGAACCTCATGTACAGCTGCTTCTGTTGCATTGACGCCGCCTTTGAACTCAGGTACATCAAGAACTGGTGGTTGCTCTTCACCCTTGCTACTTGTTGGAGCGTCTGGTTTCGTAGCAGAATCTTTTAATTGGTTGAGATAATCTGCGAAGTAGGCAACCATTCTTTCCGTCAAGAGGTGGTTATCCGTCGCATATTTCATGCTCGCCTGAACGCTAGCTACTTCCTCTTGATTGTCTTTGTCTGTTAATTTCTGCGCCTTAGCCAAAGCTGCTTCATAGCTAGACATGTCAAGTGGTGTTTCTGCTACCTGTGGACGAGTAAAGATGAGTTCCGCTGCAGATTGGTATTTATCGCCACCATCTCCGTAAGTCTTGGTACCAGTAAGGACAATTTTCTTAGCCTTGATTGTCTTGCCAAAGTCAATGACTTTTGGCTTGTTGTTATTTGGCCAATCTGTCACGTTAAAAGTATGTTCCTTACCAGACTCATCTGTGACAACCAGTTTCACATCTCGCAAGTTTCCATTTGAATCGGATGCACGTGGAACATAACGAAGTCCTGTGATTTCAGTAGGTTCTTTCAATACCATGGTTGCAGGCTTGCCTACATCTCCACCATTCCAAGATGTATGCCATAGACTAGACACATTACCATCAAAGGCATTCTCTAGACCTTCACCTGGTTGGGCAGGCGCATCCAAACTTTCAAAGTCTTCTGCTACCAAGGCTGTTTTCTTCTGAACCAAAGCATTCTTCAAGGCTTCAATCTTGGCAATCTCTGCACGCGCTTCTTCCACGCTAATGTCATCATCTGCCTGACTGAGGTTAAAGACCGCCTCTTTCAAAGCATCCATAGACTCTTTCGTGTAGTTAGTCATGGCAACCGTTGGCAAGTAGTTCTTGAGAGCATTTTCTGTCAACATCTTACCTGTTAGGGTAATTTCTTCGATGTGAAGATTATCCATCATGAAGTCGTTATAACCACGGAAGTTGGCATTTCCACCAGAATCACCACGAGTATTGCTTGCGTTACCAGTTGAGTAGATACCTACCCAAGTATCGCCTGTTTCTGCACCTGTCACGAGGAAGGTTGCCTTCTTGGCTTTCTTAGAATCCGTCCAAGTATTTGGTAATTCATGCATTTCCAAGTTGCTTGCTTGACTACCACGACGACCTGATTGGAATTCTCCCTTACCAACTACAAAGGCATAGGTATTGTCAGAGCCTGCTTCATATTCAAAGGTTACACGGTAGGTCTTACCTGCCTCAAAGCGGAAGTTTTGCGGAATAGTTTGGTAAACCAAGTTACGACGGCTCACTAGTCCATTTGTCTTCAATGACCAATTTCCTTCGATAACATCATCGACTTTCTTACCGTTCCAACCACGCTGTGTATATGGATCGTGTTTTTCAGACAAGTGAGTCCGGTTGTCTTCGACACCTTCGACACCGCCCACTACAAATGGGAAGATTCCTTGAGCTACATTTTCAAAGTCTTGTTTGAAGGTTCCTTGACCTGTATCATGCTTGTCTCCGTACATGCTTGAATTGTTTTCAAAGGTACGAATTTCATCAAAGTAAGTTGCTTCATCACCAGCTTCACGACTCAATGTCAGAGTGACATTTGATACATCAGATCCAGTTGTAAAGAAGGCGTACATATTTTGGAAGTAACTTGTATCATCAACTGTAGCATTTTCACGACGATTGTTATGAGCATAAGCTTTGATGTAGTTGAGAGCGAGTGACTTATTGGTATAAGTAGTCACTTCTTTTTCGCCAGTATTCACTGTGATACTTGCCTTAGCATTACTACGGTTATCAACACCGACATAAACCGCATACTTGGTATTTGGTTTCAAGCCAGTCAGTTTCTGAGTAAGGCTGACCTTGCTCTTATTGCCTTGGATACGAAGCATTTCATTTGCGCCTTGTGATTTGACAATTTCTGCCTTAGAAGCATCACCAGAAATGGTCCAGTGTTTCAAGGTTCCACTGTTAAATCCTTGGTCATAGATGTGCATGCCTTCGCTCCATGACATTTCAGGATTGGTTTGTTTTGAACGGTAGAGAACGTATGGTTGATTTGCTAGAAGGTCTAGGGTAATCTTGCCATCTGTTACAGTTAGTTCTTGCTCTTCTGTCTTACCTTGGTCAGTTAGCTTGTAAAGGTAAACCTTGCTATTTGCCCAATCGCTTGGAAGTGTCCAAGTTGTTGCACCGGCCTGCGTATTGAAGTAGTACATCTTTTCCTTATCAGTAGGAAGTTTCTTACCATTCGCATCCCAGTTCCAAGGAGTCAAGTAAGCTGAACCATCTTGGATGACACGTCCGTTGAGCGTTACTGTACGTTCGCGGTATTGCGGGCTATTGACATCGTTTGACTTACGAGTCACAACAACCTTGTTACCTGCTGCATCGACTAGCTCAACCTTCATTTCTGGTGTCCATTTATAGGTGCTACCGTTGTCGGTCATGGTAACTGGTGTACCATTTTCCCATTTACTTACAGTGAAGTGTTGGAAGTACTTAGTCATGACGTCATGGGCAAAGAGGTTAGTCACGTAGCCATTGTAGTCGCTTCGTCCTTGCCAGCCTTCAAAGTCTTTCATGCTGTAGCCACCTAGAAGTGGGTAGTTGGCTGCACCACCGTAACTTCTGTAGTCCCCAACCCATGAATCTTTTTGGTGGTTGCGGATAAAGCGTGTGATAGCACTGTTGATACCTTTATTAGTGTAGCCACCATAGGTCAAGTCAGCTGCCCAGTGTTGGAAGGTAGAGTCGTATTCACCACCATGACCCCACTCAATCGCAAAGCGCCAGCCTTGTTTGTTGATCTCTTTAGCAAGAACGTGGGTAGCCCAGGCACCGTTATCACCTGATTGGCCATTGCCCCAAACGTCCACATAGATAAAGTCGAGACCTTCACCAAGTTTATTTTTCAAATCTTCCCAGCGAGCCAAACGTCCATGCGCCAAGTCATAAGCAGCATCAATGTTGATACCTTGGTCTAGCCAGTTCCATCCGTAGCTGTAGCTTCCATCTGGATTCTTACGAAGAATATTTTCATTAAAGTATTTAGATTCTGGGTAAGTCTCAGAAGCGTTCACGTGGATACCTAGATGAGCTCCATATTTCTTCGCTTTTTCAATCAAGGTTTTGAAGTCTTCAACACCACCAATACGTTTACCAATATCAGCATAGTTCAAGTGTCCAGAGTCATGACCTTCACTACCATATCCTTTAAGGAGAACACCTTGCCCAAGACCATCTGTGTGGAGATTGATTTTCTTGATACCATCTAGGGTCATGAGGAATGGGTTTTGTGCTTGAGAACCAAAGTTCATTGCGATACGATAAGCAGTGATATCCTTAACTTTTTCCCAACCTTGAGGGTTGTTCATGATGCTACGATAAGCAATGGCACCATCTTGCCAGTCGACTTTGTTGTCAGCATTGGCATCTTCGGTGATAACAACCTTGGCACTTGGAAGTTCCTTCGTGTATTCTGGGAAGACAATGCCCTTATAAGCTTTTTCCCATTGCCATTCAGAACTTTGGATTCCCACATAGTTTGTATTTCCAACAGTTTGTTTGAATGCTGTCAAACGAGTCCAGTCATTCGAACCACCACCGTAGCTGTTTTGAGAGTTACTCCAAACACCTGCAGCAAGCTTATCTGTAGAAACAAATCCATACATATAGCCCTTAGCCAAATCTTTCATTGGATTGGTTACAGCAATATGTTCATCTCCACTGATATGAGTGTTGTTTGACATGGTTGCCCCGTCAAACTTAGCTCCAGTTTGGTCGCTTGAAACTGACACAAGTGAGTTTCCTAAGAAATTGATAGAGGAGAGAAGTTTTCTTTCATCATCAATCTTCTGACCTGGAGTAACTTGATTGTGGTTGACAATCTTGGTCACATCAAAATGCAACTGATTATCCACAACTTGCAAGCGTACTGTCATATCTGCATTGATGAAATTCTTCTCGTCACGAAGTTTCATCAAGTACTCTGCAGTAGTATCATTGATCTTCTTATAAGTGACTTCAGGTGTAATTTCGCGATTGTTTACCAAGATTTTCTTAAGTTGTTGAACTTGTCCTGGCAAAGTATGCCCATTCAAGGTGTATTCTTTGACACGAGGAAAGGCTTGGTCAATCACTGCCTTGAGAACCTTGGACTGGATCGTATCATAAGTCACCTTGCTATCATCAACAGCCGGACCTGTTTCTTTCTGGGCAGGAGTATCATCCGCTTTTACACCTTCTTGATTGTCTGTTTTAACGCTGACAACCGTACGGTCATTGCTGTAAGTTCCTGCCTTGAGAAGGATCTTCTTCTCATTTTTAAGATTCTCATTGACCGCAGCTGGCAAAGTAACTGTATCAAAAAGTTTTACATCATTATTTGTTGCATTCAGCTGACCATCTGATTTTAAGCTAATAGTCAGATGATTCACTGATCCATTTACTGGAGCTGCAACACGACCGCCCTGATACCATGTGCTATTACCTGGTGTCTTGTATTCCCAGAACCAGCCACCTTGGTCATATCCAACAAAAACATTGTTCTTGGTATCTTTAAATTTCAAGAAGACACCAAAGCGTGATTTGCCCTTTTCAGAGTCATCTTTGAAAGTTAAATCAACCGTCGCATTTCCATTAGCATCAACTGTCAATCCTTGTTTTTCAAACAAGGCTGGTTTGCCATCATTGTCATTTTGGGCCGTTGAAGACAATTGATTGTAGCGAATACCCTTTTCTTCACGAATAGTGACGGTTCCCTGTTGCTCTTTATTCGCTACTGTTTGCCATTCAGGAGTCACTGTCTTAGGTGTTTCAGGTTTAGCAGCTGCAGGTTTATCCTCTTTTGGTTTTTCTTCAGCCGGTTTCTCTTTCTCTTCCAAGTCTGCTGGTTTCACACTTGAAATTCCCTGTATGTGGTCTTGAATCCATTTTAGTTGAGCTGGTGAGAAGAGAATGCCTCCACTCCGTTTTCCAACTACACCATTTTGGTGAACACCGACTAGTTTGCCTTCTGTATCAAAGACACCGCCGCCACTAGCACCCGGTTTTCCTCCTTGGTAACCAATTCCTTGGACACCTTCTCCGTATGGTTCCGCAAAATCAACTGTAGTATTGACAATCGGATTCAATTTTCCTTCTGGATAACCAAAGACATGGAGTTTATCTCCAATTTTCTTAACTACTGGCTTTTTAGTTACTTCAACAGGCGTATTTTCTAGAACTGTACGCAATCTCACTAGGGCCAAATCATTTTTGAAGCCCTTCAGGTAGCCTTCACGATCCCAATGAATAATATCTTTCTTGCTAAACTTGACATCTGGCAATCCTGGATATGAGATGCTATAGATATCTCCATCCCCCTGGTCATTATCCACAACCTTACGGATATTGCCGTCTTGGCTATCCTTGATAAAGTTGTGAGAAACCGTCAAGACAAGGTCTTTAGCAACGACAATACCGCTACCTTCTCCTGATGGCGTCTTGATCTTAACAGTCGCGCCGTAGTTTAATTCCCCATTGGTAGTCTTAGCCACATCTTCTGGGACGAGCTTCCCAGTATCTTGGGCCAACTGATCCTTGTCAACTTCGCGCCCATTGTCTTCAGCCTTCTCCAACTTATCTTCTAATTCTTTTGGCAGATTGCTTGGCTTTTCAGACTTTTCTTTTTCTTGAGCCAACAACTCTTCTTCTGTTTGAGGGCCTTCAGTAGTTTCAGCTGAACCAGGATTCTGAGCGGCAGCTTCCTTGTCAAAATCGTGCCCCTCATCACTAGCCTTCTTATCCAAATCAGCTAGTTCACTCGGCAAATTATCTGTTGAACCAACTCTTGCTTGATCAGCTAATACTGGGCTAGCTGCGAAGAAAGTCGCTCCAATCATCACCGAAGCTACTCCAAGCGTAAACTTACGAATACTGAACTTACAGCGTTTTTCAAAAAATCGTTTATCCATGAACTCCTAAATCCTTTCATTTTCCAGTAAGCGTTTACATTTCTTTTTTAAAAAATACTCCTTTCTCTGAAAGTGCTCTGCTTAACTGTTATAAATAAAAATTAATTGTACTTTTAATATAACAAATAAAAAGGCAGAAAGCAATAGGAAATAGGTAAAATTCACTAAAATTTTCTCTTTTCTGAAAAATTCTGTCTCTCATCATTCAGGGACTTATATAAAGATAAAAAAGGACTTAACCATCATGTCGATGGCTAAATCCTTTACTTTTTTAAAGTTATTTCACATGGTTTGCGAGATCTTCTTGGACCTTTTTATTTGACTCTTCTTTTTCTTTCAACCATTTTTCTTGAGCTTTTTGGTATTCTTCTGTTGTCACTGCCTTATCTTGTACTTCTAGATATTTGTACAAAAGGGCTTCACTCATACCCTTGTTACCAGAGTATGCAAATGGAAGTGTAAATGGTACCATCTTAGACAACATTGGACGACCAGTTTGAGAAGTTGTTGGGATGAGCAAGGCACTGTCTGTCAACCAAGCTTGGGCAGCAGCATATTTCTCATAACGTTTTGAAACATCAGTAGTTTCTTCACCAGCTTCCACAACCATTTTTTCATAATCTTCTAAACCGACTTGCTTAGCGGCAGCGTTGTTTGTCCCAGAATCAAATCCTAGATATGTTTTCGTATTTTCTCCTACAGAAGGCTTGATAATATCAAGATAAGTAGATGGATCGATATAGTCTGGAGACCAACCCACGTTATCTGAGATATCCCAGTCTTCCCCAGCCGCAGTTTCAGCGAAGTAGGTAATGTTTTGAACATCATCTTTTTGGAGCTGTTGGATATCGATAACCACATTATCTGATCCTAGATTTTCTTCAACTGACTGTTTAAAAGATTGAACACGTTGAACTTTTGTTGTATTTGTTTGATCTACAGGCATATCCAAGTGGATTGGGAATTTCACACCTTCCGCTTGAAGGGCCGCCTTAGCTTTAGCGAACTCTGCTTTGGCTTTGTCAGGATTGTAGAGTCCATCTTGAGCATCATCCAAGTTTACGTTGCTCCACTCGTCTCCATAGGTCACCAATTTCTCCTTAACTAATTCCCCAAAGTTTTTCCCATCTGCCTGTACAAATGTAGGGGGAACAAATAAGTTACGAAGCAGTTTAGTAGCCCCGCTTGCACCATTTACTTGAGAAGCGTAGGCTGTTCTGTCAAAACCAAATGCAATAGCTTGACGGAAGTCCTTATTCAAAAGTGCCTTCTTGGTTGATGCTTTTTCCTCATCTGTTGTCTTAGAAGTGTACTTATAAGACTGACGATCGATATTTGTGCCTACTAAATAAGTAGTAGAATCTTGTTGGGTATAAACGATATTGTCTTTGAATGTTTTTTCAGTCTCTGAGTAACTAGCACTTGTTGGGAAGAGACGAGCCATTGTAAAGCTACCGTCTTTGAAAGCTTCAGTTGGCTTATTAGTATCTTGACCATCCCAGAAGGATAATTTCACTTTATCAAGATGGACATTGTCTTTATCCCAATAGTTTGGATTCTTTTCGAACTCGACTGATGATTTGGCTACGATTGATTTGAGTAAGAATGGTCCATTATAGAGAATACTGCTTGGGTCTGTACCTTTAGCAAAGTCATCCCCTTTAGAGTTCAAAAATTCTTCATTAACAGGAGCCAGAACACCCATTGTTGTCTTAGAATTCCAGAAACTTTCTGGCTTGTTCAATGTGTATTGAACGGTATAATCATCAAGAGCTTTGATTCCTACTTGAGAAAAATCTGTAATTTCTCCTTTGACATAGGCATCCAATCCCTTGATAGATTCCTGAACCAGGTAAAGACCATCTGATTTCTTATCAGCAGCATACTTAAGACCAGTTACAAAGTCTTGAGCTTTAACTTCTGCATACTCCTCACCTTCAGATGTATACCATTTTGCATCCTTTCGGAGTGTATACGTATAAGTCAATCCATCCTTAGATACAGACCAATCCTCAGCCATAGATGGTACAAAGTTACCGTAGCGGTCATTTTCAAGCAAGCCATCAATAACGTTGCTCGTAATATTTGCTGTAGCTGCCTTACCAGTTGTCAAATAGTTTAGGTTATCAGGATCCGTTTCGTAAATGTATGAGAATGTTTTCTCACCTTTAGCATTTGAACTTGATCCAGAGCAGGCTGCAAGAGTCGCAGCTGCCAATAACGTCACACCCGCAAGGGCAAGTAGTTTTGAACTTTTCATTGTTTTCTCCTTTAAAACTTTCACCCCATTATAGTCCCTTTTCAGAAACATGTCAATAAAATTTTCAGAATTTTTGAATTACTTTGGTAAATTCTGAAAAATAAGTTTTCTATTATAAAATTATGATGCTCTAATACTATATTTTTATATCTTAAACCAGCAAAACAAGGGCCGAAAATCAGATTTTTTATCATTTTTTTGCTATGATTAGATAGAAGAAAAGTTAAGGAGAAGACAATGATATTAATTACAGGTGCAAATGGTCAACTCGGTACCGAACTACGTTATTTACTAGATGAACGAAATGTGGACTATGTTGCAGTGGATGTTGCCGAAATGGATATCACTAATTCTGAAATGGTTGAGAAGGTATTTGCTGAGGTTAAACCAACTCTGGTCTATCATTGTGCAGCCTACACTGCTGTTGATGCGGCAGAAGATGAGGGAAAAGAACTGGATTTTGCCATCAACGTAACTGGAACTGAAAATGTAGCCAAGGCCTCTGAGAAATACGGAGCTACTCTGGTCTATATCTCAACAGACTACGTCTTTGATGGGAAGAAACCCGTCGGACAAGAATGGGAAGTCGATGACCTACCTGATCCGCAAACAGAGTACGGGCGTACCAAGCGAATGGGAGAAGAACTTGTTGAAAACCTTACGTCACAGCATTACATCATTCGTACTGCTTGGGTCTTTGGAAATTATGGAAAAAACTTTGTCTTTACCATGCAAAATCTAGCCAAAACCCATAAAACTCTCACTGTTGTCAACGACCAACACGGCCGCCCAACTTGGACACGTACCTTGGCTGAGTTCATGACCTATTTGACTGAAAATCAAAAAGAGTATGGCTACTACCACTTATCAAATGACGCAGCTAAAGACACCACTTGGTATGACTTTGCTGTCGAGATTCTTAAAGACAGTGATGTCGAAGTAGTACCAGTAGACTCCAGCAAGTTTCCTGCCAAGGCCAAACGACCTCTCAACTCAACTATGAGCTTGACAAAAGCAAAGGCGACAGGTTTCGTCATTCCAATCTGGCAAGATGCCCTTAAAGAATTTTATAAACAAGAAGTAAGAAAATAAAAGATTACGACATACATAAAAAAGCA